>VGFR01000016.1 GCA_016868835.1 Bacteroidota bacterium
CCAGGGGAGCCCTATTTTCCTTGCGATAGCTCTATTGTTATATCTGAAATCAATTACAAATCTGCAGTAACAGCAGATGCTGGTGATTGGTTTGAACTTCATTCAACATTAGATTTCGATTTGAATCTTGGTGGATGGGTTGTAAGCGATGGAGGGATTTCAACCGGTTTTGTTATTCCAATTGGTACAGTGTTACCTGCTCACGGCTATCTTGTGTTTGCTCAAGATGATGCTTTGTTTACTTCAATTCATCCGGGCGTGTCCAATGTTATATTACCCACTCAGATTTCTCTTGGCGGGGCAGAGGGTGTGCTTGTTTTCGATGAAACTGGTAAACTTAGATTTTCAGTGAATTATTTAAATGTTTCACCGTGGACAGTTGAGCCAAATGGAGGAGGAAAAACATTGGAGTTGGTAAGCACTACTGCGCGCATGAACGAGTGGGAGAATTGGTTTGCAGGATGTCCAAATGGTTCTCCGGGAACAGCTTACGATCCTACTTGCGGAGTGAATGTAACGGAATTGGAAAATTTATCTGATTTGGAAATCTATCCAACTGTGGCCGATGAGTTTATTGTGGTGAGAACGGAACAGGAGCAACTCATTCAAATGGTTAATGGTGTGGGAGAATTGATTCGAACGGTGCAGCTTTATCCTGGAACCAATAAGATTCTAGTTAATGAACTTAGCTCGGGACTTTATCTTCTGGGAAAAACGAAGTTTATGAAACGTTAGGGTATGTATGCTCGGAATCGTTTCCGAGCTTCAACCACAAATAAACTTCCTGGATAATCAGTTAGGACTCGCTCATACAAGGTATGAGCGATTTCTTTTTGGTTTAGATCAAAATCATTGATTTCTGCCATGGCAAAAAGCGCATCATCGGCATAAACACTATTGAAATGAATATTTAATATGGTTTCGAATAAGCTCAATGCTTCGTTTATTTTTCCTTCCTTTCTATAGATTTTGGCTTTCAAAAAAATAATTTCATCCGTGAGACTGTGATTAGGGAAGGAGTTGGTTATGCTGTCTAATGTTTGAAAACATGCATCATTCCTATTTTGAAATGCAAGTAAATCAGCCCTTGCGAATTGCATCATCGGTAACGGAATGGTATCCATGTTGAAGTTGTCTGTAATGAGCAATGAGAGCTGCATGGCATCATTTGAAATAAGTTTAGAAGTGGAAGCTTTCAAAACATCCAATTGTCCCTGTGCCCACTCGAAATCTCCGGTGTAAAAAGAGATTTTAGCATTTTTAAATTTTGCTTCGTGACCAAGAACATCTTCTTTAAAATCAAGTTCTACTTGTGAGTATAAAAGAGATGCTTCCCAAATGTTATTTTGAAATAATAAGATGTCGGCCAATTCCAATTTAATCTCCGCGTTTGAAATACGCGAGAGTCCATTTATAGCGAGTGCATCTCTCAGCAATACCTCTCCGGATTTTGCATCTGACAAATGAAATGCTTTTAAATGCCCCCAATCTTTTTTCAGTAAGGCAATGTCTTGTGGCTGGCTGATTTCACTTTGTATGGAATTGTATTCTGAATCAATCTGAAGGTATTCCTCTTTGCTTGCATTTGGTTTACTACGAAGAAAAGAAGAGGTGCTTTGAAGTTTTTTAATGCAAGCTTGTCCGTAAAATGGATTTTGACTTCCTTTGGCAATTACGGCGTTGTAGCATTTACTCGCAACATCGAATTTTTGATTGCTTTGTGCCAAAGCACCCAAATTCATGAGTCGTTGGCCATTTTCGTTATTTCGTTTATCTAATGCAAAAAGTTGTGTATACGCACCGTTGAAATCATTGCGTTGAATTAGAAACCAGCTGAGTAGTTCAGGGTAAATGGTCTTATTGGGTTCACTTTGAATGCGTTTTAATACCAAGGTTTTGAGTTCTGTGCATTTGGCTTCATCTTCAATAAAATCAATATTCTGCATGAGGGAAGATTCTATTTCACCTAACATACTTGCATCTTCTGAGAGAATATCTAAATAGGCGGCGAGCATGCCAGTGAAATTTCCAAGTGCTCCTTGTGTATTTGCAATTTCATAGCTAAACCTATACTGGTCTTTACTTTCTAACCTGCCCTTCTCGAATGTTTTCAATGCCCATTCATATTCATAGATGTCAGAAAATAACAAAGCTGTTTCTAAAATTGGAATTCGGTAAGCAGGGGTTTTTTCAATGGCGCTAGTAAATGCCTCAGTTTTTTCACTTTCTTTTTTCCAGGCAATGTAGACAGTGCCTAGATGAAAATAACTTTCTGCATCTTTCAATGCTTTGATTCTTTTTTTGCACAATGACTCTGCTGTTTTGAATTCATTCAATACCAAAAGAGTTTGTTTGTATTCTTGAAAAAAGGGAGAAACATTCACACCATCGTTCGCCAATTTATCGAAATACAGCTTGGCCTGTTCGTATTGTTTTCCGTTGAAATAATGAAGTGCTAACTCTAAATCTTCTTGTGCATAGAAGCTATGCGCAATGAGCGAAGTAATTAAAATGAGCAGAATTTTCTTCATTATGGTTGAATTCGAACTCGTGAAGAACGTAAGCTATCGACCCAATATTTTACTTGGGTGTAATGTCTATTGTATCTATTGTAAACACTGTCTGTTCTAGAAATGATAAATTCCATTTTGCTTACAAGGTCTTTATTGGCTTTTATTTCTTGCGCAATTATTTTTTTGTAATAGACGTCGTTCATTTCGTTTCCAACGGCGTCATGTGTTGCATTTTCATTGATGGCTTTCTTCAAATCAGTAATTTGATTCCGAGAAATAGTCAAGTTGTTTGAAATTTCTTCTCTTTTATTTCCGAGTTCGGGAATGAGTTTTCGAATGCTCCGATATTCACTCAATTCAAGCGACATGTCTTTTTTCATATCACCTTGGTAGTTGCTTTGAATGAATTCCAAATGGGCATTTACGCTGTCAACTCTCGATTGAACTTGATCCAATTGCAGTGCCTCGTATTTCTGAGCTGTATTTTCTACCGCGGTCGAAAGTGAATCGAGTTGTTGCACATATTTCGAGCGATCCGGTGTAGAACAGCCGACAATGATTAGGCATAAGCATGCGAAGAAAATAGCTCTCATAATTAATTTATTCTTTCAAATCCGCAATAGGGAACAAGTGCATGAGGAATGCGAATACCATTCTCATCTTGGTGATTTTCTAACAATGCTGCAACAATTCGTGGCAAAGCGAGTGCACTTCCATTCAAGGTATGAACGAGTTGTGATTTTCCATCAGCGCCTTTGAATCTGCATTTCAAACGGTTGGCCTGAAACGTTTCAAAATTTGAAGTTGAGCTTACTTCCAACCAACGCTCTTGCGCTGCACTGAAAACTTCAAAATCGAAGGTGAGTGCTGAAGTGAACCCCATATCACCGCCACATAAACGAAGTATTCTAAACGGAAGTTCAAGCTGATTCAAAAGTCCTTTGACATGGGCAACCATTTCTTCCAGATGCTCGTAACTTTTTGAAGGATGAGCAAGTTGAACAATTTCAACCTTGTCGAACTGATGCAGGCGATTCAACCCGCGCACATCTTTCCCGTACGAACCCGCTTCTCTTCTGAAGCATGGAGTGTATCCGGTAAGTTTAATTGGTAATTGCTCTTCCTTCAACATCACATCTCGAAACAGATTTGTCAATGGAACTTCAGCTGTGGGAATCAAATACAAGTCATCTACCCCAACGTGGTACATTTGTCCTTCTTTATCGGGGAGCTGTCCAGTTCCATAACCACTGGCCTCATTTACCAAATGCGGCGGCTGAAATTCTTGGTATCCTGCCGCCTGGGCCTGATCCAAAAAGTAGTTTATGAGTGCACGTTGAAGTCTTGCTCCTTTCCCTTTATAAACAGGAAAGCCGGCTCCGGCAATCTTTACCCCAAGCTCAAAATCAATAAGGTCATATTTCTCGCAAAGTTCCCAATGCGGGAGTTTGTTTGTAGTATTCGCATGAACATCGCCAGTGCTATATACAATTTCATTCTCATCGGCACCTTTCCCGAAAACAACACTGTGATGGGGAACATTGGGCACAAGATAGAGAAGCTGCTTTTGCTCTTCTTCTAAAGCCAAAAGCTGAACTTCCAACTCTTTCGTAGATTCTTTCAGTTCAGAAGTTCTTTTTTTCAATTCATCGGCTTCCTCTTTTTTGCCTGACTTAAATAAGTCGCCAATCGATTTAGCAAGTTGATTGGCCTCGGCAAGTTGACCATCGAGTTCATTCTGAATTTTCCTTCTTTTTTCATCAACCAAGAGAATGTGATGTACAGTTTCTGCAAAGTCTTTGTTGCGCTTATTTAGTCCGGTCAATGCAGCCTCTAGGTTTTCTCTTAAATAGGGTACTTGTAGCATAATGCGAATTTACAATGGGTTTAGTTGAAATAAAAAACTCTCGGCGAACCGAGAGTTTTTAAAATGAGTATTGTCTCGGGGTTAAGCCTGAAAGGGAACAACCGAAACAAATGATTTGTTGTCTTTTTTCTTGCGGAACTCAACAGTGCCGTCAATCAAAGCAAACAACGTGTGATCTTTACCAATTCCAACGTTTTCGCCGGGATTGTGATGCGTACCACGCTGACGAACAATAATATTTCCAGCGATACATCCTTGACCGCCATAAATTTTTACGCCTAATCGTTTACTTTCCGACTCGCGTCCATTCTTTACTTTACCTTCACCTTTCTTATGTGCCATTGTTCTAAGAGATTAAGTGATTATCCAATTTTTTCAATAACCAATTCGGTCAAATACGCACGGAAACCATTTTTCTTTTGGTATCCTTTGCGACGTTTCTTTTTGAAGACAATTACTTTGTCTCCTTTGAGGTGTTTCACTACGCGTGCGGTCACCTTTACACCATCTACAGCTGGGGCGCCAACAGTTATCTTTCCGTTGTCGTCTGTTAGAAGAACATGATCAAAGTCAACTTTGCTGCCTTCTTCATTTTGCAAACGATTAACGAAGATCTGCTGATCTTTTTGTACTTTGTACTGATGCCCTGCTATCTCAACAATTGCGTACATAACGTTAATTTTTAGTGTTAAAATTTCCTTTTAAGGGGTGCAAATATAACTCGAAATTGTTAATAACCAAAATAAATGCATGTAATCAGAGCGATTTGCTTCTATTCACTAAGTAAATTCCGGTTATAATAATTCCTGCAAATAGACCATGCAGCCAAGTAAATGGTTCGTGGTCTGCAACTCCCCAAAGTATAGCTACAACAGGAATAAGATACGTAATGCTCGATGCCGCGAGTGCTCCAACGCGCTTCGTAAAACTGAAAAAGAGAAGGTTTCCCAGTGCGGTACCCAGAAGCGCTAAGGTGGCTATTGCCAAAAATCCAGACCATCCGAATGCATTTTCTTGAAGCGTTGTCACAACTCCGTCCGAGAATGCAAAAAAGATACAGGGGATTCCTGCAATTGCCAATGAAATGGCACTTATTGCTGCAGCAGGGATACCTTGCAGTTTGCTGTGAATGGTATTTACACTTACGCCGTAACTCATGGTGGCCAATATAATGAGCCCACTATAGGCTAAATTTTGACTATCACCAAGTCCGCGCAGCGAAATGAGTGCAGCCGCTCCTATAAATCCAAGGCTTACTCCAAGAAGTTGATTGACTAATATTTTCTTTTTGAAAAAGAAGTATCCGATAATAAGCGTGAATAGGGGGGTTAAAGCATTCAAAATACCAGACATTGATGAGTGAATGAATAACTGTGCGTTGGTGAAAAGGAAGGCGGGTATACCACTTCCAAGTAGGCCCACTATACTGAGCCATACCAGATTTTTTTTGGTTATGAATTTTCTATGAACAATTAAAAAGGGAGACATAGCCAATGCAGCAATTCCTAACCGCAAGGCCGCAACTTGATTCGGAGTGAAAATAAGTTCCCCGTTTGATGATTTCATGCCTCTTTTCATGAGCATAAATGAACTGCCCCAAATGACGGCCAAGGATATAATGACCATGGCATTTCGAATGGGGCGAGATTCGTTCATTTTTTATTGCTTCGCGAAAGAATACGTTTTTTCGTTCAATTGAATGAGGTACAATCCGGATGCAAGGTGAGAAGTTGAAAGTATTTGTGTACCCGGTTGAACCATGAAGTTTTCGATGCATTGACCACGCATATCGAAAATGTGTGCCTGCACAGACGCATGGCCGTCAAAATGAATCACCAGTTGGTCTTGACAGGGGTTCGGGAATGTCCGAAACGAAATCTCTGAAATCTCTTCAACGGCACTGAATGTTGGTTCGAATCGATAAATAAGGCCGTCAGTTGGCTCAACATTGAGAAGCGAGTTTGGAGGAAACCCACCAAAATTTAAAAAGTCCAATGGGGAGATATTCGACACTGTTGCACTTTCTGGAGCACCAGACATGGTATAAAATCCTGACCAATCTTGACCTGATGCGCTGTTTAGATTTTCAATTAATCCACAGATGACACCGCCTTCGGGATGCGCAAGGTCGAATGCTGTGATTGAGTTTGGTCCATAATGGTATTCAAATACACCACCGTTCTCATAGAACCAAAGTTGAAAATTTGTTCTGTTTTCAAACGTGCCATTTGTGATTCCATCTTCATAGAACCCTACATTTTGCCATTCTACAATAAGAATTTGATTTCCCGGAGGGCCCACGGTAGTGTACGACACAGGACTTACCAATACATTGTTATCAGCATTTGCAATGTCTTCATAGTAGATGAGAAAGATGTCAATGAGCAGGTCATCTTGTACACCATACACAGTTGTACCGTAATCACCAACATACAATGTGTTAATGGTGTCATTGAAGGTGTAAAAAGGGAAGGGGAAAGGAACAGTCCAAGTTGGATCATCCCATACCAAGCCTTGGTCAAGTGATGTAGCCTCTTCAATGTTTTGATATGCCCCATTGAGAATGGTAACGGTGTAGTGTGGTCCTACTGCCTGTTGAGCAAAAACCCCGGCCGAGGCCAGGGTTAATGAAATAGCGATAAGTATATTTTTCATGATTTACTTGAAAGCGTCAAATCCAGTAACGTCCAATCCGGTTATTAATAAATGAATGTCGTGCGTTCCTTCATATGTAATTACTGATTCCAGATTCATCATGTGTCGCATAATAGGGTATTCTCCTGTAATACCCATTCCACCTAGCATTTGGCGTGCATTGCTAGCAATGGTCTTGGCCATATCCACATTGTTACGCTTCGCCATGGAAATCATAGCACTTGATGCTCTGCCTTCATTTCTTAATTGACCCAAACGAAGTGTAAGTAATTGTGCTTTTGTGATTTCAGTAATCATCTCAGCCAATTTCTTTTGTTGCAATTGAAAAGCTCCAATGGGTTTATTGAATTGCATGCGTTCTTTTGAATAGCGCAATGCAACGTCATAGCAGTCAAGCGCCGCACCAATTGCACCCCACGCAATACCATATCTGGCGCTGTCTAGGCATGAAAGCGGACCGCCAAGTCCAGAGCGACCCGGTAATAGGTTTTCTTTTGGGACTTTCACATTATCAAAAATCAATTCACCGGTATCGCTCGCGCGAAGGCTCCATTTTCCATGCATGGTTGGTGTTGAAAAACCTTCCATACCTCTTTCCACAATAATTCCGTGAATTCTTCCTTCTTCGTTTTTTGCCCATACCACCGCTACCTGTGCGAAGGGAGCATTTGAAATCCACATTTTTGCGCCGTTCAACAAATAATGGTCGCCCATGTCTTTGAAGTTGGTTGTCATTCCACCCGGATTCGAGCCGTGATCGGGTTCAGTTAGACCGAAGCATCCAATCCATTCGCCGCTAGCCAATTTGGGAAGATATTTTTTACGTTGTTCTTCCGAACCGTATTTCCAAATGGGATACATAACCAAAGATGACTGCACAGACGCAGTTGATCGAAGTCCAGAATCGCAACGCTCAAGTTCTTGCATAATTAGACCATAGGCAATCTGATCCAAACCTGCTCCTCCGTATTCTTCCGGGATATACGGTCCGAAAGCACCTATATTAGCTAGTCCAGGTAAAAGGTGTTGTGGGAATTTACAATTCTCAGCAGCCTCTTCAATGATAGGTGAAACTTCTTTTTTCACCCATTCTCTAGCAGCATCACGAATGAGTTTGTGCTCGTCAGTCAACAATTCATCCATCAAATAGTAATCGTGACCTTGGTATAAATCAGTACGCATGGTAATAAATTTTGGCAAATGTAATCATTCAATCGCAAGTGCGACTTAAACAAATCTCAATTAAAACTGCAAATAAATTGGAGCCACAGGGACATCGGCTTTCAATATTCCAACTACAATCAAAATAGCGATAAAGAACAGAACTTTAAATGCGAAAGGGGTTTTGGTTATCAATGAAATAATTTTCTCATTCCATTTTAACGGAATTTGATGAAGAACGAATGCACCAACAATTGCGAAAACAACCCATTTGTAGTGAATAACAAATTCCTGCCATGCCGAAACATCCATATTTGTAAATATTTGCTCAAGAATGATATGACTCTTTTCAATTGAGCTGGGGCCGAAATAGATCCAACAAAATACCACGAAGTGAAACGTGAAGGCGATTCCGAATAATTTTTTCCAAGAAAATCCGGGAACCTGAACGGTTGGTTTTTTATTCCCCAATAACCATTTGTCTACAGCAAGAGCTGCACCATGTAAGGCCCCCCAAGCAATGAAAGTCCAATTGGCGCCGTGCCAAAATCCGCCCAGCAGCATGGTAACAAAGAGATTGAAATAAGTGCGCACTTGACCCTTTCGATTTCCACCAAGTGGTATGTACAAATAGTCTCTTAACCAACTTGAAAGTGAAATGTGCCAACGTCTCCAAAATTCGGTAATGGAGGAGCTTTGGTATGGCGCTAAAAAATTAATTTCAATTTTCAATCCCATCCAACGCGCTATGCCAATGGCCATATCAGAGTATCCACTAAAATCACAGTAGATAACCATGGCATATGCATATACTGCCGTTAAACAATAGAGACCACTGTACCGCGTTGGATCATCAAAAACAACCTGCACAATGTTGGTGTACAAGAAGTCACTGATTACCATTTTCTTGAACGCTCCGGTCAGTATGAAAAAGAATCCGTAGCTTAAATCTTCCGATTTAAGTTCTATTCGTTGTCTAATTTGTGGAAGAAAATCGGCAGCTCTCACAATTGGACCCATCATGAGTTTCGGGAAATAGGAGAGGAAGAAAAGGTAATCAATAAATTTATTTACAGGCTTGAAATGTCCCTTATACACATCAACGGTGTAGCTCAAATTTTCAAAGGTGTAGAACGAAATTCCCACGGGAAGGGCCAAATGCAATAACTCATAATTTCCATTCCCCCAATCATTCATCATCTGAATGAAAAAGTCAGTGTATTTGAAATAAAATAAAAGACCCAAATTAAGTGCAATACTTCCAATGAGCAGTGTCTTCTTAAAAGCGTGGTTATTCGATTTTGCGATTGCATGACTTAAGTTATAGTCGACAACCGCGGCAGCGAGAATAAATACCACATACTCGCCACAAGCTTTGTAAAAGAAGAACAGTGAAAACAACGAGACAATCCAAAGGCGCAATGTAACCCGCTTGTGAACAAGCGCATAAACTCCGAAAAACAGTGTAAAAAAGAAAAAGAAGAACGCCGAATTGAATACCAACGGTGCGGTAATTTGAAATTTCAATTGTTCAACAACGGCATTCCAACTAATCATGTGTCTGGAATTTTAGAAGATGATGACGAAATGATTTGGCCATACTCTCACCAGCAAGGTTGTATCCTTTCATTGAGAGATGTATTTGCATCGAATCGGTCAGCCCGAGTGCAGCCCATTTTTTCATACTTCCATCCCCTCCCATGCAAGAGAACAAGTCAAATACATAGAGGTTATAGGTCTTGGCTAGTTCCAATTGAATGCGTTGAATTCGCGGCACCAACTGGTTGGGAACATAACTGTATCTCTTACCCACTTTCTGTGAGATACTTACGCCTGGTGGAGTTGTGAGAACAACTATCGGTGGAGATTCCAATCCAGCAAGTAGTTGAATCATTCCACGAACTTCTTCTCGAAAAAGGCTGTCTGAAAATGAACTTCCTTGAAAGGCTTCATTCGTACCCAGGGAAAGAATGACTATTTCTGGTGATAAACTTTCAATGTGTTTTCTGAAGTCTTCGGCTTGGTTGTATTGATTAAATGTAGCTCCATTTACGCCTATTGAAGAGACAACGGCTCCCGATTCTTTCGATCGAACATATACCCCTTGTAAGACAGACGAATTTTGAAGTTTGTACTTTTTGATGTGTGAAATTCGAAAAGAAAAAATTCCCTTTTCAAAATAAAAAACAGATTTGAAAGGTGTACTTTCAGAGTCTATGAATTGACCTTGTATTCCAGTTCGTGAATGAACAGCATAGTGGTAATTGGAGTCAAGATTAGAGGAGTGAAATACGGTAACGAAGTGAATGGCTGGAGTTTGCGTGGAGTCGAATTTATAGTCGATGTGCGCATCACTTCTATTCTGGTAAATACTGTATCCGGCTATTCCAATGGGTTGATTGGGATTTTTTGAAGTTACTTTATAGGGTTGCCATGGCACATTCGATGAAGTCTTGTAACTGCTATGTCCATTTGTATTCGCCAATTGATAGGGGTAAGCCATTCCATAGCCACCGTCACCGAATTGTTTTTTTAATATTTTCCCAAGCGGTGCCGCCATAACTCCCGGTTGAATATGCGAGTCGCCAATTTGCACAACATCTATGGGTAGATTCATTTCTTGAGTGAAGTAAAATAAATTCTCAATAGCGAAAGGCTTACCAATTAAGGAGTCTTGTTCATGCACCATTTGAGCCTTAGCCACAAAGGCTAAAAACAAGCAAGTGATGTTCAAGATAATTTTCATGCTATGGTTTTTGTTTTTTTTGCGTGTAGACAGACTGAGAGCGCATGAGATATTCGAAGAGCAGATTGCCAACTACTTTGGTGCCGTCTCTGCTTAAATGGGTGTAGTCCGAATTCGCAAGCTTAGGAATTGAATCTTGCACCCAAGCAACAATTGATCCTTCACCACCCATGGCTTCATATAAACTAAAGAATGCACAACCGTTGTTTAATGCCGTTTCGCGTTGAATTTTCTCCAAGTCACGAACGGTTACATCGCTCTTCCATTCACCCTTTATTTTCCTTCCCTTATCTGAAACACCCACCACCAAAATAGAAGCCTTTGGAAAGCAAGATTTTAAATGTTTTATGGTTTTATCCAAGTTATTTCCATAGCCTTTGTAGTTCGAAACTCCCGGTGAGTGAATGTTCAATCCGAATTCAAGAATGATTAACCTGTAATCCAGAATTTCTTCCAAGCTCGAGAAAAGATTTTGCGGAAGCTGACTCAGTCCAATGCCGGAACTTCCTCTAAATGCAAAATTGTCAACATAACAACCTTTTCCATTTTCAAAATTCAAACCGTATAACGCGGGCGCACCTTCATCGCATTGAATGTTGATTTGCTTGCCTTCAGAATTTGGAAGTTCAAGATAGAATTTTCCGGGATTTGGCCATTGAATAAAAGATCGTTGACCATTTACAGTATAGGCTAATTTTCCGGATGAGTTGGGATGAGCTATGAGCCAAGCTGATTTGAACGGATGTTTCGAAGCGGTGTAAGTTGCGCTTGCACCTGGTTGTGCAACAAATATCTGCCCGGCTGGACCTACTTCAAATGAACTGGAATTATTTTGAATTTCTGAAACTCTCCAAAAATCATTGAATTGATGTCCAATGGTAACGCGGTATCCGGCAACAATCGAAGTTAAAGGCATCCAACCGACCCCATTTCCTCCGTATTTTTTTTGCAATGCATCACGTAAATCACATGTTAAATTGTCTCCTTCAATTTGTGAATCTCCAAAGTGGGCAATGTGAATGCTTTTGGAACTCATTGGAAGTTTATCAAGTCCTTCAAAGAAATAATCGAGATTGCCATTCATTTCAACCTGGCCCTTCCCAACTTGTATGATAGAGTCTTTGTAGAGTGAATCTTGAACTTGTTGAATGGAATCTTGTATCAGATTTTCCGTTTTTATTTCACTTATAAAGTCTACTTGAAGTTTCTCTGGAAGCTGCTTCACCCAATATGAGTATACAATAACCCCTATTGCTGAAAGCAATAACAGAATTGCAATTTGGTACAGGGGATTACGCATTGGGTTTTCGTGGCTTGCGAAAATACGAGGAAATCCGGCTTTTTAGGGAGTTTCACGTTGATTTTCATAACCCTGATCAATGTGCAGAGGGAGAGCATTGCATGCATTTACAGCAAGCACATCACACCTTTCATTGTAGGTGTTCCCAGCATGGCCTTTTACCCATTGAAAACGAATTTGATGTTTTTTGGAAATTTCTAAGTAGCGTTTCCAGAGATCAGGGTTCTTCACATTTTTCCAGTTTCGCTTGATCCAACCGTTGATCCATTTCTTCTCAACTGCATCTACAACATATTTTGAATCGCTGAAAATGGTAACATTGCTGTTTGGAATTTTCAATAATTCGAGTGCAACAATGACAGCCATGAGCTCCATTCTGTTGTTTGTTGTGAGGCGAAATCCTTCAGCCAATTCTTTGTAGTATTCTCCAGACATGAGTACAATTCCGTATCCGCCTGGACCTGGATTACCCTTCGCTGCTCCGTCTGTATATACGGTTATATTCATTGATAACCAAGGGTTTGAGACAAACTGCGCAATTCGTTATCGAAAGATTTTGTGCTGTCAATAATGAAGTCACATTTGGAAATATAGGGTTCAAGGAATTCTTTTTCAGCCGGACGAACATGATTGTTCCATTGATATCTTACTTCGTGTTCAGGATATCCTCTTTCTCTAAGATCTCGGTCAATTCTTCTTTGCAGCCTTAAATCTTCAGGTGCATTTAAGTAGATTTTATGGTTTAACCGTTCAAATATTTCGTTGAAGTGAAAAACGAATAAGCCCTCCATAACTATGATTCTCGCTGGTTCAATGCGAACTTTCTCAGGTTCCCAAGCGGGATTGTTAAAATTGTATTCAAGGAATTCAATGGGTTTCCCGGCGAGTAACATGTTCATGTCTTGAACAAATTTTTCCCTATTTATTCCCGTTGGCAAGTCATAATTCACCCAGCCATTTTCATCTCTATGCTGTACTTCTTGAGGTTTGTAATAATTATCTTGAGAGACCAGTGCTAGTTCGGCGTGCGGTATGCGCTCCTTTAATTGACGAAGGAAAGTTGTTTTCCCAGATCCACTGCCTCCTGAAATGCCTATGAGTATTCGATTCACTTTTTTTTCGATTGCGTTTTTATGATTTCCAAAAGTAAGTGAGCTTCCTCTTGGTTATCAATACAAAGGAAAGACCCATTTCCAATTTCTGAAAGTTTCTTTAAATTTTCTTTCGCATGTGCTGTTCCTTGAATGACTACAATTGTGGTGTATATTTTTTTTCGTTTGGCTTTCCGAACTAATTTTTCAATCTGAATTTCATCTTGTTTTTTAAATGCACCATCAGTGATTACAAAAAGTTGATTGTTTCCTTCCGTTAGAAATGATTTTTGTAAAATTTTAAAAGCCTTTGAAAACCCTTTGGTTCCGCTGGTGCTACCTGCAGGGTTATTTTTTTCAAAATAGGCAATTTGTTGATTGAGCTCGTTTCCAATTTCATTCTCAAAAATGACCTCTGCTTTATCGGCATAAGTAATCATTGAGATTTGATCTACAACTCGAAGTGTTTCACCCAATTCTTCAAAAGCGATTTTAGTAATGGGCCATTTTTCTTTGGTAGCCATGGAACCACTTTTATCTACTAGAAAAGCAATGTTGTTCGGAGCATATGAAGTTACTGAAAAGTCGAAAATGGAATCTACAATTATGGTTTCAATGAGATCCAAAGAATCAATTTTAAATTCAGGTTGAATGGTTTGTTCAAGTTCGAAAACAAATAAGTGATTTCGAGGATTAACTTGAGTTGAGAGACTGGTTCCAATATATCCGTCCTTTCCAGCGTACAACGTGTAGTATCCAATGGGCACTTCAGATTGAAATTCACCTTTTCTATCTGTTTTTCCAACCAGCAGGGGTAAGCGCTCATCTAACAACTCAAATTGAGCGTTGTGGATAGGAAGTTTTGTGGCTTTATCGAGAACTAAAACATCAAGGTTGAATTGTCCACAGCAATTTACCGGCTGCTTTGAAAAGTCGGGACAAGGCAATTCTTCGGTTAGATTAACGTAGGTAACTTCGCTCGCAATTTCTAAGTAATAGGGAGTATTTGAAGATGCAAAATAAATTGGAATACGTTCTCGGAATCGGCCAGTTTTTCTTGGGTTGAATTTGATTCGAATAACAAGACTGTCTCCGGGAGCAATGTCTTTCGTGGAATACAAGACTTGAAAATTGGTTGAGAAATCTGCTCGAAACAAGTGATCCGTTTTACTCCCTTCATTTCGAACCACAATATCAACTACTTTATCGGTGTATTTAGTTAGTATTCCAAAATCAATTTTTTGATTTGTCCAATTCACTTGACCGGAAATACTTCCTGAAACAAAAATTAGAACAATAAATACGAGCCTATTCAGTTTCCAATTTGTTTGCAATTGTGCGGTCATTTGCTAGTCGAGGAGTTTTATTTTGCCCACCTAATTTCCCTTGTGATTTCATGAAAGTATTGAATCCTCCTTTTTTTACTCGTGTAATTTTCAATGGCCGAAGCACTTTACCTTCAATTAAATCTCTGTAATAAACATTTTGCTCTTGCATTTTATTGTCTAACAGGGATTCTAAGTCGGAGTTTTCACATGTTTCATTGAACTCAATAAACCATTCGTGGTAAGGAAGTCCGGAAGTTGGATTCACTTGCGGAGCAACATGAAATTCTTGTACTGTGAATTGAAGCGTCTTTTGAGCAAAGGCCATTGCTTTTTCAACTTCTTCCGCAATGACATGTTCTCCAAATGCACTTGTAAAATGTTTTATTCTTCCTGTTACTACAATTCGGTAAGGATTTGTTGAAACAAATTTGACGGTATCACCTATACTATATCCCCACAAACCAGCATTGTTGGAGAGAATAAGTGCGTAGTTAATTCCAATTTCCACCTCTGCAAGACTATACCTTTTCGGTTTGTTTGAAAAATAATCATCTGCCCGAATGAATTCGAAAAAGATGCCGCTATTAACATTGAGTCGAAGACCATCTTTGGTTTGAGAGTCTTGATATGCCAGGAATCCTTCGCTGGCAGGATACAATTCTATCTTGGGAATTTCTTTTCCTATGAGTTCTTCCATTCGTTTGGCATAGGGGTCAAAACTCACTCCGCCAAAAGGGAACAATTCGAAATTTGGGAAAACTTCGAGTACCGTTTTTTTTCCAGTGTAATCCAAGAGCATTTCAAAGTACATCTGAACCCATGCCGGAATGCCCGAAATTAAAGTCATATTTTCCTTTGATGTCTCAACTACAATTTGTTTGACTTTGGTCTCCCAATCGGCTATGCAGTTGGTTTCGTATGCGGGCATACGATTTTTTTGTAGGTATGTTGGAACGTGATTCGCAACTATGCCGCTTAATCTTCCGAATGGTATACCAGAAGGAAGTTTTTCTAATTCAGGACTGCCTTGTAGAAAGATCATTTTTCCATTCACAAAGTTTGAATTCTTTGTTTCGCCGATATAATTTAAAAGGGCATTTTTTGCAGAATCAATGTGGTTTGGAATGGAATCGCGTGTGAGTGGTATGTATTTGGTTCCACTCGTGGTGCCTGAGGTTTTACAAAAATATGTTGGTAAATCGGGCCAAAGAACATTGTGCTCTCCATGTTTGACAGATTCAATGTAGGTGCTCAGTTGCTCATAATCTCGAACGGGAACACGCTGTTTGAATGCATCGTAGGTTCGAATGCTGCTGAAATCATGTTCAATTCCAAATTGTGTTTTTTTTGCTCGATGAACAAGATGGAGTAGGACTTTATTCTGAAGCGTAACAGCTTCCTTCGCTTCGTTGATAAGCTTTTTATGAACGTAGTTTCCAAGTACCAGACTTGCAGCAGATTTTACAGACATGCAACTATTCTATGATGAGGTTTTTAGATGCAATATTTTCACCATACCGAACAAATATTCGGTATATGCCTGATCTGTATTTTGAAATGTTCAAATCGTAATTATGAACGCTCTCAGATAAATGTATCTCCTCAATTAGACTCCCATTCATAGCATAAACAGACACGGTTTTTTTCTCCGTTCCGGGGAGTGAAAGGGTAGTTTGTTCATTCGCCGGATTAGGGAAAATGCCAAATTCATTTTCTGATACAAGTTCTTCAGTCCCTACGTATGGACCAAAATTCATTCTAACCATGGGAATTCGTGTGAGGTAAAAAAGGTCAGATTGATTAAAACGAACCCAAGCGGTTAACTCTTCGGAATAGCCAGAGAGTCCAATGTATACACTCCCGGGCCCTTCTGGGCTTCCAACAGTCACCAAGTATGCACCTTGAGAGAGGTAGACGGGATTATCAAAGGCGAGAATTTTAATGTTTTCTTCGCCATAACCATTGATGTCTTCTGAGGTTACCGGATAATCTAGGGTTGAGGCAATGGCATTTCCAATGCCGGTATCTAATGAAAAGGAAAATATAGTCGCATAGACAGATGAGGGTGTTGTGGTTCCAACGGCAAGAGCAACTCCAATACTTTCTACAAAATCTCCAGCGGGCAAGAGATAGACACACCCCATGTCAAAAGTGGCATTAAGATAATTATCTGTAGGTAAGAAGACTGCATTGAGGTCACCTTTATCTCTAGCAAAAGTTACAGGGGTAATCTCAAATGTGCGTCGCTGCAGGCTGTTCGCAGCGTTTTCATCAGACTCCGATTGGTTGGCGAGGTAATCAATGGAATAGTGTCCAATTGTGTTTGGCATTTGATATGAACCCACTTCGAATGGTGCCATTTCTCCTGCGCTAACAACTAAACTATCGGGGCTAGTTGCTGTGAATAATACATTTAAGGTTTCGTCATGCGACAGTGTGGCACTCAGCGAAACATTGGTTTGGTTGTTTGTTCCGAAGTTAAAAACGTTACCTTGAAATATCAGCTCGGGAGCAAAATCAACAGGATATTGGTCGTATTCAAGAAATTCAAATCCTGTTGTGTGCGTGGGATCAAGAATGTCAAAATCGCCAAAAGTTGCATCTTCTGTTAAAAGATCGTTTGCGAAAATATCTATGAGTTCAATATCGTCTATTTGCCAGAAATAGTAAAATCCATTGTACACAAATCGCAATCTAACATTGTTGGAATTGCCTGCTGATGCTGGTAATGGAACGCGAACGAGTAGCGCGTTGTCAGTGGTTAATCCTTGGTCGAATGTATTGGTGTAAAGGGTATTCCAAGGACCGTTGTCAATGCTGATTTCCACACCTGTTTCACCAGTATAATATCGTGCATATTGTTCAAATTGCAATGCAACGTTGGGGTGTCCAGTTAAGTTAATTGAGCTTGTGGTAATGGAAGCGTTGTGTGGGCCAGGAGCCATACCCGTTCCGAAATACTGAGCCGTACAAGGATTTGCATTGTTATCCCAGTAGTTCGAATCGAATAGGATAAATCCGTTTTCAGTAGTCGTGCTTGCAATGGGTTCTCCTGTTAATCCTTCAGGAATACATGAGCCTCTTGAACCTATTAGATTACTGGGGTTCGTTGCAGGACCTCGATACTCCCAAATAGCCAATGATGGGTTCCCTTCATTGATCCATTCTGATGGAATACCTTGTGAAAAATCTTCTGACCAAATGGGTATGGATTTGTGAGAAGAGATGTGCTGTTTTGAGTCAATGTAGGTTCCGTTGGCAGCCTTGAATTGCCCATTCGCTTGAATGCAAATGATGCCGGCAAGAATGAAATATAAATTTTTCATTTTTCGAGTTGAGTATATATCACAAAGGTAGAGTCAACTTGCAATCGATGAAGACGAAAAAGATGAGTTCCATGAACTCCACTGTATTTGGCTTGCAATTGTTGTTGATTGGGCAGGAATGGTACTGAAGTGATGCTTTCTGCAAAAGGGACTTGGGTGCCAAAAACTTTGAAGATGGCTTCTTTTATGCACCAGATAGTGGTTAATTCTTCCAATGATTTCGCCCATTCGAGTTCATTGCTGTTGCAAAATTTGGTTTTAAGATTTTCGATTTGGGACTTACATGTTTGAATGTCTAAACCGCAAGGTAAATCGGAACAATAAATTCCGCAAAGTGCTTCGTCATTTGAAATGCTGATGTATTTGCCTGAATGAAGTAAAGGCTTTCCTTCGTCATTATGGTAAATGTGATTTGTGAGGTTTAATTGTTCTAAAAGTGAGGATAAATTTGCTTGCTGGGCCTTTTTCAATTCTATCTTGTTTAAAGGCTTGGAAGCATCTAATTTCGAGAGTGTTAATCCGCCTTCGTGAAAGAAAAAAGCCATTTTGCTTGGTTTGTTGAACTTTGTATTCGATTATCTTTGACAAAAATAATTCAGAACGCATGGAAGCTACAACCAAAATTGCAATGAAATACAAAGTAAAAGACATGTCACTCGCTGAGTGGGGAAGAAAAGAAATAAAATTGGCCGAGGCGGAAATGCCAGGTTTGATGTCGCTTCGCGCTGAATTCGGTTCCGCGAGACCTCTTGCTGGTGCTCGCATTGCAGGTTGCTTACACATGACTATTCAAACAGCAGTATTAATTGAAACCCTTGTTGAATTGGGTGCGCAGGTTTCATGGAGTTCATGTAATATTTTCTCAACCCAAGACCATGCAGCCGCAGCAATTGCAGCCGCAGGTATTCCGGTGTTTGCTTGGAAAGGAATGACCAATGAAGAGTTTGATTGGTGTATAGAACAAACCATACATGCTTTTGAAGGCGACGAGCCGTTGAATATGATTTTAGATGACGGTGGTGATTTAACCAATATGGTTTTCGATCAATTCCCAGAGCTCGTGGCGAATATCAAAGGCATCTCTGAAGAGACCACCACGGGTGTGCTTAGACTTTATGAGCGTGAGAAGAATGGCACACTTCTTCTACCAGCAATCAATATCAATGATTCAGTGACGAAGTCGAAATTTGATAATAAATACGGTTGTCGTGAATCTCTGGTTGACGCATTAAGAAGAGCTACAGACCTAATGATGGCAGGCAAGGTGGCTGTTGTTGCAGGATATGGTGATGTTGGAAAAGGTTCTGCCGATTCTTTGAAGAATGCAGGTGTTCGCGTTATAGTAACAGAAATTGACCCTATCTGCGCATTACAAGCAGCAATGGAAGGTTATGAAGTGAAAAAAATGGATACTGCAATTGCTGAAGCAGATATCATTGTGACTGCTACTGGAAATCACCAAATTATTGTTGATCGTCACTTCCTAAACATGAAGCACAATGCCGTGGTATGTAACATTGGACACTTCGACAATGAAATAGATATGGCTTGGTTAAATGACAATTATGGTCACACAAAAGACACCATCAAAGCACAGGTTGATAAATATACTTTGAATGGAAAGGATATCATTGTCTTGGCTGAAGGTCGCTTGGTGAACTTAGGTTGCGCAACAGGTCATCCGTCTTTTGTAATGAGTAATTCATTTACCAACCAGATACTGGCTCAGTTGGAACTTTGGATGAATCATGAGAAGTATGAAAACAAAGTATACGTTTTACCAAAGCACCTCGACGAAAAGGTTGCGCGTTTGCACCTTGAAAAGATTGGTGTAGAACTCGAAGAGTTGACCCCAAGTCAAGCTAATTACATTGGCGTGCAAATCGATGGTCCATATAAAAAAGATGAGTATAGATATTAATTAAAGATTTTGATTACAAGAAAAAGGGAGGATTTTAAATCCTCCTTTTTTATTTTCTACGTAGTTTTGAAATATGAAAAAAATTGCATTGATCTTTTTGGCACTAGTTTTTATTACATCCTGTCACATTGAAAAAAGAAGGTATTTGCCGGGATATTCTACAAGTTGGTCCATAGGTTTTGGTAAACATTCGAATGAAAATAACAAAGCTAATTCTTCAACAAAATTGAATAATGCAGTTGCCGATTCTGCAATTCGTGTGGTTCAGGCTACAGCCGACTCAACAGAGCTTGCAAGTGCAATTTCATTGGAGAATCAAGATGCAAGAGTGATTCATGAAAATAAAGTGGAGAAGAAACCTTTAGGGAATGAAAGGCCTTTGGTAGAGGGAAACAAGAATTCAATTTCGAATAGGGAAGAACAAAGTTCTTTCATTTCTAAAAATTCACCACTTGCACAAGACATAAATTTTCAAAGTATAAGAGAAAAGAACTTTTTAGGAACGCATGGAAATTCAGATTTAGAGACATTGCTTTTGGTCATTCTAGCCGTTATTGCCCCTCCACTTGCGGTTTTAATTGAAACCGGTTTATCAAAAGCGTTTTGGATTGATTTGGTACTGGCTCTGATAGGTGGATCTTTTGTTTTAGGTGTTGGGTTGCCCTTGATTCAAGGAATTGCTGCTCTGAGTGCTATCATCTTGGCTTTGTTGGTTGTTTTTCATCACAACCCCATTTCAAGCATAACTTCAGAATTTAAACCGAGAAGTAGACCAAAAGGTATTCCATGGACCGCATTTATATTTCCTCCTTTTGCATTGCGTTGGCTAGATGGTGTTAAAACCGGAGAAATTGTGTTGGCTTGTTTCTTAACACTGTTTTTAAATTACATCGGTTATATGTATGTGATGGCTCTCATTAGTAAATACCCCGTTAAACAATTAACAGAAGAGCAGCGACGCATCATGAAATTGAATGGACTGGGGGTATTCTTTTCAATTGTTGGTGTTCTAGCCTCATTCATTTATGTGTCTATCTACACAGATTTGTTCAATTAGTAGGCTTATAAACACAATGTTCTTCCTCCGTCAACAGGCACATTACTACCGTTGATGTATGAAGCTGCAGGTGAACAAAGAAAGGCAATTGCGTTTGCTATTTCTTCTGGTTTAGCTAATCGTTTCAAGGGTACTTCCTGTTCCATTTCGTGCTGCACGTCAGCAGCTTGACTTCCTGATTTTTGCGCTTTGTTGTTTATAATTTGCTCTAAGCGTCCGGTAGCTGTTGCGCCAGGTAAAACATTGTTTACCGTTATACCATGTGCACCCAATTCTCCAGCCAATGTCTTACTCCAACTTGCTACGGCTCCGCGTATGGTATTGCTTACACCAAGGTTTGGCAGGGGTTGTTTCACACTGGTGCTAATAACATTCACTATACGCCCGTAGCCGTTTTGTATGAAATGTGGGGCACAGGCTTGGGCTAAAATTTGATTGCAGATGAGGTGAGCATTGAATGCTTGCCTGAATTGTTCAATGTCACTTTCAATGGCCTTTCCTGGATTTGGTCCTCCCGTATTGTTTACAAGTATGTGTGCCGTATCATTCTGCAAGAAATTTTGTATGGCCTCTGATACTTGTTGCGGGTGGTTGAAATCTGCGACCAAATAACTGTGATTTTTAGCTTGGTCGTGAAGTTGGGCTGCAGCTTCAATTAACTTTTCTTCATTGCGAGCAATAAGGACAATTCGCGCTCCTAGGGCAGCAAGTTCTTTTGCTGTTGCCAAACCTATTCCTTGTGTGGCACCGCATACAAGGGCAGTTTTACCGGTTAAATCTAAATTCATTATTTTAATCCTTTTGGAATTGAACAAACGGGGATAGGTTGCATTTTATGCTGGTTTTGATTGTTCAGTGTCCGGTAAATATTAAGCACAACTTTTTCTCTTTCAGAAAGGTTTGTTTCCTCACCCGAAAATACCATGGCCCATTCAAGTTCAGGGTAGCTTGCACCAATTTGATCTTCGTCACTACGCTCATCTCCGAAGAGTCCATCTGTAGGCGGTGCTAAAAGTATATCTTCGTGAATACCAAGCGTTGTAGCACAAGCATAAACTTCTGATTTAGTGAGATCCGCAATGGGCGAAAGGTCAACGCCTCCGTCGCCATATTTCGTATAGAAGCCAACACCAAAGTCTTCAATTTTATTTCCTGTTCCTGCTACTAAGTATCCATTTAATCCGGCCAAATAATAGAGTGTTGTCATGCGCAAGCGAGAACGCGTATTAGCTCTGGTAAGCTGAAGGCTATGCTCATTATCGCTTTCGGGTAAATGAGAAAGCATTAAGTCAAACGTAGAGGTTAGGTCTACACGCTGTTTGCTTACATGCTTGAATTCTTTTTCAAGGCGAGCCATATGGTTTTGTGCACGTGAGACTTGATTTGGTGATTGATGAATGGGCATTTCAACAAGTAGGGTAGGATACCCTGTCTTGGCACAAAGGGTGCTTGTCAATGCACTATCAATACCTCCGCTTACACCTACAACAAAGCCTTTTGATTTTGTTTCATTGGCATAGCGTTGCAACCAGTCCACAATGTGGTCAATCACTTTTTTTGTATTCATATCGTAGAAATTAAAATCCCGCGTAAAGTTACGCGGGATTTCATGATTTTCAATTGGTTGAGTCTAGAACAATACACCAATGTTGAGTTCAATGTAGTTTGGTCGAGCAGACAACTCAAAAGTTTTGGCTGTTTGCGTTTCGTCATTATTAAATGAAGGTCCTTTAGTAACATTATCCATTTGTACTGCTTCACCTTTTAAGGCATCGGTAAAACCATTGTGGTAGGAAACACTGGCTAGAATACTTGTCTTTCCGGCAAGGTTGTATTCAATACCCGCTGCGAAGATGAGGTTTGCACCAAACAAGTTGATGTCGTTTTTAATATCATTTTTTTCAAAAGTTTCGGATTCTCTTTTAGAAGGTTCCCAATCGAAAGTGTTTTTGTCTTGGTATAACTGAAAAACAATTTCATCTGTGCTTAGTGCTTTTGAATTGTAATTCAATCCAAGTCCGAATTGCCCCCAATAGGTCATGTAGCCAATTTCCGGTGTTTTCATTTTAAAGGTTAACGGAACTTGCACATATTGCAGAGAAATGTCGCGGCTTAATAAACCAATTTGATTCATGTTGGTTAATGGATTTCCTCCGGGTAGAGGAGCTGGTTCTGTGCCAATATAACTTTGAAAATAACTCATGGTGCCACCTGTTTTGTTCACGTTGAAGCCGGTACCAATGGCATAATTTTCAGAAAAGAAAATATCGAAATTCAATCCGTATCCAAATCTGAAACTTTTATCACCTGTAGTCAAATGAGGAGAGTCTGTATTGAACCATGAAACGTTTGGTGAAGTTTTAAATCCAAGACGGAATTTGCTATCCTGTGCAAACAACATTGGGGTTGTCAACATCGTTAGGGCAATAAAGAGGAAAAGGTTTTTTTTCATAACTCGTTTTTTTATTGACTTTTGCAGTAATATGATGCCAAAGCTAACGAAATATAAGGGGCTGCTATTGTTATTTTTGTTGACAATAGGTTGTTATTCATGTGGGGAGTCTGATCCGCATGCCATTGAAGACATTGACAAGGAAGGGAAATCTCAGCAGGTGTTGCGATTGGATGACGCTATTTTTCAGGGTGACTATGCTAACTTGGAACAAACGTTGAATCAATTCAAGTCACAATTCGGTCCATTTTACTGTACGTATGTAGAAGAAATATTGCGTGTTGGTCCATGCGATAGCCTATCAACATTGTCGCAGCTGAAGGGGTTTGCAACACATCCAGATTTCTATGCCTTAAATCAGGAGGTTCATAATGGGTTTACTCAAAGTCGTTTGGATTCTCTCCGTGATAAAATCTTGGAAGTGAATTTGCGTATGGAGCAAATTTTTCCGGGATATAAATCTTCTACGTTGGTTTGGATGAATTCTGGATTCAATGTGAGTGCTTATTCCAATGATGGGTATACAGCAGTGGGTTTGGAGTTTTTTTTAGGGACGAATAATTCATTCACTCGTTCGGTGCCTTTTGCTCAATATCAGAAGGACGATATGAACTTGAATCAGCTTGTTCCTAGTGCCGCAAAAAGCATGGTTTATTTTCAACTGAATAAAATGGATACCTCTGCAGTAGATGTAGATTTTTTGACCAACATGGTTTTTCATGGAAAGGCTTATTATTTAACGAAATTGACATTAGGTGAAATTGCGGATTCTACATTATTGGCTTGGACATCGGATCAAATGAATTGGGTTGAAGGCAATGGGTTGAATTGTTGGAAAGAAGTAGCGCAGCAAGATGTTATGTTTTCGAAGAATAGAATTGAAATTCAAAAGTGGTTTG
>VGFR01000017.1 GCA_016868835.1 Bacteroidota bacterium
ACATTTAACGAATCTAAACATCCGTTGTTGTTGACAACAAATACATGTTGACCAGCGGTAAGATTGGCCCAACAGGGCTGCGTTTGACCTTGAAAAGAGACAGATTCAGAAAGCACGCAAACCTGTGCAAGTGAATCAGAGAAACAAGTTGCCGGGGTAATTTCGATTTGAACTGAGTCTGGCGTGACTGCCTGCACCTGAACAGTGTCTGTAAACCAATAAATATTGCGAGAATCTGCCTGAATTCCTGAGGCAATAGATGTGGTAAACAATTGAATTGCAGTTGAGGTTTGACCAGAACTCCATAAAACATTTTGACCGTTAGCTGCTGCAACTGTAGCACTGGACCCCCCGCAGAAAATTTGATTTGTTGCAATCAAATGTATGGGCGCTGTATTTCCTTCCACTAAATGATAGTGCTTATTCTTTGGAATGTTATAATAACGATCTGATTGACCTGAAGGCCAGTTCACAATGAGGCTATCTATTTGTGGAGACAACTTCAAAGGAACAATTAAATGTTGGCTGTTTTGTGAAAGGTATTGTTCACCACCGCGAAGCTGATGAATAATTTTCACACCTTCAATGTAAGCTTCAATAAAGGTTCCGAATCCATTGAGGTTACTTTGAACACCCTCAAATTCAAGCTTCACATAATTATACCCACTTTGAGTATTCACGAACAACCTATTGTACCCACCGTCTTCCACATCTAAATAAAGATCGGGATACCCATCGCGATTCACATCTCCTTTGCAGACCGCATAATTCGAGTTTGGAAGAAATTTGAAAAGTTCGGGGGAAATATCTTGAAAAGCAACGCCATTGTTTCTTAAGAGATACAATGAAGAAAGTCCGTTGGAAGATTGGCTTGCAGCAACCAAATCTAAATTTCGATCATTGTTATAATCCAACCAAGAAGCCCCCCAGGTCCATGCATTGAGATTTGCTCCCACATAACTCGGAGCATTACTAAAAAAAGCAGATCCATTATTCAGATATAGGAATGAACCCACACCCGGCGTATTGGTGATGAATAAATCAAAGTCTCCATCTTTGTCAAAATCTCCGGGAGAAGATGTCATGTTATTCACAGAAAAATTCAATCCACACGTATTGGAAACGTCTGCAAATGTGCCCATGGAATTCCCCATGAATAAACGATCTGACGGTTGAAAATCTACACAAACCATGAGATCATTGTATGCGTCATGGTTTGCTTTAAAAAAGCATGGCATGAAAGGAAAAGTTCCTCCACCTTGTACACCTAGTGTGGCAGCCACATCTGAAAAAGTTCCATCGCCGTTATTTCTAAGGCATCTGTTGAACGCATTTGCCGCAGCGTCGTAATTTACTACAAACAAGTCTAACCATCCGTCTCTATTGTAATCTTCCCAACATGCTCCCCACGTTGCCACTATAGGAAACCCTGAGAGACCCGACAAAATTGATACATCTGTAAAAACCCAATTCCCATCATTTCTGAAGAGTCGCATGCTTCCAAACCGATGCGTTATAAATAAGTCTAAATCTCCATCGCGGTCATAATCTCCCCAAACCGCACATTTCGCATTTCCTTGAGATGATACAATATTTCTTCTAACCCAACCTGTGGCTGTATTTTCATAGACATAAATTCCATTTGAGTATGTGCAAGCTGTCACATCATCCCAACCGTCTTGATTCACATCAACCAAACAAACACCATGACCATACCACGGATCATCTGTAATGGTAGGCGTGCCCATTTCAATTGTTGCATCAATGAACTGAGCCTTCGATATTATCGCAGTGAATGAAAACAATATGATAAGAAGAGATTTATTCATAGATCACACCGCTTCCAATTAATTCATTTTGTATATAAAAAGCAGCAAACTGCCCCTTCGCTACTCCAAATTGGGTATTGTCAAATATAACATAGGCATAGTATTCGTCGCATGTTATTGTTGCCTGAAATAAAGGCTGCCTATACCGTATTCTGCAGCTGACTTTCAATTCTGTTTTACCTTCGAATAAACGGGGACGAATCCAATGTAAATCATTTCGTTTTATAAGAAGACCCTCTCGAGCTAATGCAAGATGATGCTCACCAGCCGCAACATAAACAACATTATCTTTCGTGTCTGTTCCCACAACGAACAAAGGAATATTCTGACCTCCAATTCCCAACCCTTTTCGTTGTCCTACCGTGAAGAAATGTGCTCCACTATGCTCACCAATGCATACACCATCTGACTCAACAAATATCTTTCCTTGACACAACTGTAACCGATCATCACCTTCTACTTTTATTTCACTCCATGAACCAGAATCGCTCAATTTAATTACTTTACCTTTTTTAGGTTGAAGTTGTTGTTGAAGAAACGTAGGTAATTTCACTTTTCCAATAAAACACAACCCCTGCGAATCTTTTTTTTCCGCGTTTGGCAATTGAAATTGTTCTGCTAAAGCTCGAACTTGAGGCTTGGTTAAATGTCCAATGGGAAACAACGCTTTCTCAAGTTGAGACTGATTCAACTGACATAAAAAATAACTTTGGTCTTTATTCGAATCCTGCCCCATTAACAATTGATACTCTACTAGCGAATTCACTACAATTTCTTGCTTCTGACAGTAATGCCCAGTAGCTACAAAATCTGCCTTCAACTGCATGGCTGCTTTAAGAAAGACATCAAATTTAATTTCACGATTACATAAAACATCTGGGTTTGGTGTTCTTCCGTTCTCGTATTCATTAAACATGTAATCTACAATACGCTCTCTATAGGCCTCGCTCAAATCTAGAACATGAAAAGGAATTCCCAAATGTTCCGCTACGGCAAGAGCGTCATTGCTATCTGTTATCCACGGACACTCATTATTAACGACCACCGATTCGTCGTGCCAATTACGCATGAAGACGCCGATGACCTCATAACCCTGCTGAACCAATAAGGCCGCAGTTACTGCTGAGTCTACACCTCCTGATAAGCCAACAACAACTCGATTCATAAAACAAAAGTAAAGGTAATCGTATAAACAAACCAATGTACCTTTGTTTAGGCAACCCCAAGAAACATTCAACGTCTTAAAGCAAAATTTGGTGTCAACAGAGCAAGAATTGCAACAACTGATTGAAGGCTGTCTCAAAGGAGACAGTCGAAGCCAACATGCTATTTACAAAATGTACTACGGAAAAATGAAGGCTGTTTGTTTGCGTTATGCAAACAACGTGGATGAGGCCAAAGACATTTTACAAGAAGGTTTTATACGAGTGTTTACTCAACTAGATCGATATAACGGCAAAGGTTCTTTTGAAGGGTGGATGCGTCGAATTATGGTCAACCTTTCTATTGACTACTACCGAAAGAAAAAACATTTCAGTACAATTGAAATAGAAAACAACCTTCAATTAGCTGATGACATGGACGATCAACCTGATAAAAGTGAAAATCAATATGATTTCGAACCACATGAAATTATAGAGGCCATGCAACACTTATCACCTGTTTATCGTACTGTCTTCAATTTATATGTCTTTGAAGAGTTTACTCATCAAGACATTGCAGAAAAACTTGGAATTAATATAGGAACTTCTAAAAGCAACTACGCAAAGGCCAAGAAAAATATGAAGAAAATATTAATAAAACTAAAAGCTTCGGCGAATGAATAAGAATAAATTAGATTCTTTTGAAAATTCAATTAAGGATTCGTACAAAAACTACGAAATGCCATACAGCCCCGCTGGTTGGGGAAGTTTAAGTAAAACGCTTTTCAAAAAACGTTTACTCAGTAGTGCAATTTTTTGGGGTGCGGTTTTAGTTGCTGGCGCTGGTGTTTTTGCTGGTGGCATGTATTTTTATTCCGTACAGCCAACAGTTCAAGTAAAGTCAAACACAACTGCGAGTGACCTCCAGACGCAAGATCAAAACACGCAGGTGCAGGGCGCGAATACGCAGGAACAAAAACAAGAAGTCGCTGAAAATGCCGTTAACCAGAGCAATCCACTTTTGGGCACAAATCAAGAAATCAATCCAAAAGAGAATATTTCAGAATTGTTTGCGTCCGAAGACTTGAATGGAAACAATGCGGGAGAAAACTCCAATTTTGATCAATTGATTTCAGGCATTGAATCTCAGGAAAAAAACAACGATCGCAACCTAACAATTATACCAAGTATAAAAACGGCATGTGCCGGTGCTCCGGTTGAATTTCATGCTAAAAACTACAATGCCAACGGTAGCTATTTGTGGAACTTCGGAGATGGTAGTTTCAGCAATGAAGCGAATCCTGTTCACACCTTCAAAAAAGCTGGAACTTTTGATATATCGTTATCCATAACAAACCCGAATGACGGGCAAATTTCCACTGTTGCAATGCGAGGTTTGATTACTATTTTGCCCAAACCAAACGCTGAATTTGTTGTTGAGTTCCAACCATCAACTTCCAACCAGGCTCAAATTACGTTGAAAAATACAACTACCTCCTATGAAACATTTAGTTGGCAATTCAGCAATGGACAAAGTTCAAACGAAGTTGCTCCATCCTTGTTTTACGGATTAAACGGTAGGCATCAAATCAAACTTGATGTTTCCAATGAGCACGGTTGTACAGATGTTCAAAACGTAAATGTGCGAATGAATGATTCTCAAAACTACAAAGCTGTTTATGAATTGAAAGCTGGAAAAACTGTTTTTTTGCCGAAAGATTTAATTGACAACAATAGTTTCAAACTAATTATCTTACAAGACAAGCAACCTATTTTTGAAACCACGTCACTAACAAAAGCTTGGAACGGAAGCAACAAAGGAGGACTCAAAGCACAAGCGGGGCAAGAATATACTTATGTCCTGACTACCTACAATTCCTCTAAAATGGAATACAATTACTTCCAAGGGAAAATTCAAATTGTACCTTAACCAAAACCTATATACCTAACGATTGGGAGTCAAATTTTTGACTCCCTTTTGTTTATTAAAATCCCATTTACACAAGGATTTTAAACTATTTTTGCGCCATATTTTTTGAAAATAATTTTCATGCAACCAACAGACACAATTCCAAGTCAAAAAAGAAAAATACATATGCGTCAGCTTTATATTTTGGCTATTACAATACTGTTCTCTGGACAAATCTTTTCTCAAACAGATTGCACAGTACCGGGAAACTACTGCATGAGTACAACAACCATTGCAACTTGTGGAGGCTCATTATTTGACAACGGTGGCGGAAGTCCATACTCCGATGCCAACTACACCATGACCATTTGTCCCGATACTCCAGGAGATGTAATTTCTTTAGACTTTGGAGCGTTCGCACTTCAAACATCTCCAAATGCCAACAATTCAGATTACCTAACTGTTTTCGACGGACCAAATACTTCAGCACCACAGCTGGGTAGTTACACGGGAGGAACACTTCAAGGGCTTCAGGTCACAGCCACCATTAATAATCCTAGCGGATGTTTAACCTTGGTTTTTTCAGATAATGGGAATGCAAACACCGCTTCTCCCGGATTTGAAGCCGCTATTGATTGTACTACACCTTGTGCACCACCATCGCAAAACTCTTCGATTACCAATCCCACTCCAAATGGCAATTCAGTTTCCATCTGTGCAGGTGCAAGCATCTCTTTCAGTGGTGCTGGATCCTTCGCTGAACCTGGATTTACACTTGATCAGTATATCTGGAATTTCGACGATGGAACCATAGACAGTCTTTCCGGGCAGAATGCAACGCATACTTTCAACGAACCTGGTGAATACGTTGTTACCTTAACCGTGGAAGACAACAACGGATGTCAAAGTTTGAATACCAATCCACTTCAAGTACTCGTCTCAACAACTCCAACTTTTGATGGACTGGAAGACGTTACAACTTGTTTTGGAGAGGGGGTTATTCTCACAGGGCAAGCTCAAAGCACAACATGGACCGCTCTCCCTCCTCAAGTAGTGGCTGGTCAAACGTACTTGGCCGATGGTGCCGGATTTTCATACTCAACTTCTTTGAATTTTGACTTCTTCGAACCTGGAGCCGTTTTGGAATCGTGTGCCGATTTATTAAGTATTGTTGTGAACATGGAACACAGTTACATGGGTGACCTTGGCCTTTCCATTACATGTCCAAATGGAACAACTGTTGATTTAGTTAGTTGGGGAACAAACGGAGGTGGTGGAACTTTTTTAGGTCAAGCACTCGATGATGGGTCTCAAATTCCAGGAATTGGATGGGATTATTACTGGTCACCCGGAGCAACACTTACGTGGGGGCAAGCTGTAACTGCAGGGCAAACAACTGCTGTGACAACACCTACCAACGGCACTAGCCTATCTTCGGGTACGTACGCTGCGGCAGGAAATCTTTGTAACCTAGTCGGATGTCCGCTCAATGGCTCATGGACATTTACCGTTACAGATAATCTAGCCATAGATAACGGGTACATTTTTTATTGGGGACTAAATTTAAATCCTGCTCTATTCCCTGGTATCACCACTTTCACTCCTATTATTGGTGCCGATGCCGACTCTTCCTATTGGAGCGGTCCCAATATTTCTCAAACAAGTGCCGATGCCGATGTAATAACCATTACTCCTCCAGCTCCGGGTTCATACGATTATACATACACGGTCGTAAACAATTTCGGTTGTACGTTCGACACTACCATTACCGTAACCATTGAAGACAATTTACCAATCACTGCAGGTCCAGATCAACTTTTCGCATGCGGTAACGTTCAATTAGAAGGTGGTTTTGTTGGCATACCAACCCCCTCTTGCGCCCAAGATGGTGGCTCCTTTACCTATTGCTATCCAGATGGAGACAACTTCACTTGGACCTTCTGTCCCGATGCACCAGGTGATGGCATTTCCTTCATGTCTTTTGAGTTTATTGCTGGTCAAATGGAAGGCTTCTTTGAAAACTTCACCGTTTATAATGGTCAAAATACTTCTGCACCAGTTATTGCCACCTGGTCACTTGGAAATGCAACCGGACAAATTTGGACCGCAACCAATCCTTCAGGTTGCTTAACCATTACCTTTACTTCTGATGGTTCAGTTTCTTGCGGTGGTGGATTTTATCAACCTTGGCAGTATGATATTAGCTGTGATAATGGTGGACCACAATACACTTGGGAATGGACACCACCTCAATACTTAGATAATGCGGCCATTCCAACTCCGACGGTTACAACTTTGGATCAGCAAACTACCTTTACGCTGAATGCATACCCAGTAGGACACCCACAATGTGCTCAACAAGATCAAGTTGTAGTTTCAATTGATCCACTTGGTGATCCAGGACAAGATAACAGTATTAATATTTGCTCCACAGACGCTCCGTTCGATATGCTTACACAACTTGGAGGAACTCCCGTTTCTACAGGCGTATGGAGCGACCCCGGAAATACTACCCTAGCTAACAGTATGTTCGATCCTTTGACTATGCCTGCAGGTGGTTATACATACACAGTAGCTTTGGGGAATTGCTCTCTTTCTTCAACACTCAACATTGCATTTGCAGGCCCTACTGTAATTACAATTTCTAATGATACCAGTGTCTGCTATCTTGGTGATTTGAATCTCGAATTACTCACACAAGGCGCTGGTCAAGCTCCTTTCACGTATGAATGGACTTACAACGGAAATGCTATTGGAAATACACCACAAGTCATGTATAACCCAACTGTGAGCGGACAAGCGTGCCTAACAGTCACTGATGATTGCCAATATTCAGTTACTCAATGCTTCAATGTAACTGTTGCTCCTGAAGTTACGGTTTCATTCACATCTCCTGAAACAGATACATGTTGGCCCGAGGCCTTAACTTTAGTAAACACCACTGATCCTTCGACTTACCAGAATATGGCTTGGACCATTAGTGATGGCACCTATACACAAAATCAAGATCAAGTCAATTTGAACTTTACAAACCCAGGTACTTATGATGTAACATTATCTGTTGTTACAAACATAGGATGTACCTATGAAACAACAATTCCGGGCTACTTAACTTCATTTGCACCGCCAACCGCAGGATATACAGCAGACCCGCAACCAACAGATGCGAACAATACAGACATCACATTCACGGATATGTCTCTTGGAAACATCATTACTTGGGATTGGATTTTCAATGTTCCCGCTCCTCTAGGTACAAGTAATATTCAAAATCCAGGGTTTTCTTTCCCAACAGGTCAAGGTGGTGAATATCCCATTCAATTAACGGTTACTGATGCAAATGGATGTACAGACTTTGTTCTAGGTACCATATTCATCCGAAATATTTTCCAATACTATTTGCCGAATTGTTTTACTCCTAATGGCGATGGTATTAATGATATTATTTTCATGCAGGGCAGTGACATAGATCCTGATAATTTTAAATTGGAAGTATTTGATCGTTGGGGACAGGCCATATTCTCATCTACAAATCCAACTGAGGCTTGGACAGGCAATGTTCTTGGTGGAGATTATTATGCAGCAGACGGAGCATACAATTATGTGGCCGTAGTTTCTTCAAAAACAACAGGAGAGCGATTTGAACTCGATGGTCATATCATTCTCATCAGATAAAAAAATTAATACAATTTTTAATGTCCTCTCTGTTTATCTTAGAGGACGTTTTATTTATGCCTATTAATTCTGTTTTTGCGTGGTTCATTAAAAAACGTTTGCATCAGATTGAACTGTTCAAACAATACCCGCATGACGTGCAAAATGAGATTCGAGATGGATTGATTGATTTCGCATCGTTGACCACTTTCGGAAAAGAGCATCAGTTCAAAAAGATAAAATCATATTCCGATTTCTCATCTGCTATTCCCGTTCGGAAATATGAAGATTTGTGGAACTACATTGAGAAAACACTTCATGGAGAGTCCAACATCTTGTGGCCAGGACAAACGCAGAATTTCGCCAAAAGTTCAGGTACAACCAACAATAGAAGTAAATACATTCCAATTACCGAGGAAAATCTTGAAAACTGCCACTACAAAGGAGGCAAAGACTTACTTGCAATCTACTACTCCCTTCGTCCAATGGCAGATTTGTATTCGGGCAAAACACTCATTGTAGGTGGAAGTCAAAAGCTCAATTCGAATGAACACAATGTAGTTGGTGACTTATCAGGAATAATCATTTCAAATCTTCCCATTTGGGTAGAAATGAAACGTGTTCCAAGTAAAGAAATCTCATTGATGGAAAATTGGGAAGATAAAATTCTTGCCATGGCCAAAGGCACTATGAATGAAGATGTGCGCGTATTAAGTGGTGTTCCGAGTTGGACACAGCAATTGCTAAAAAAAATACTTGAATTGTCAGGCAAAGAAAATATAAATCAAGTTTGGCCCAATCTACAGTTATATATGCATGGCGGAGTGAGCTTCTTACCCTATGAGGCCGCATTCGAATCATTGCTACCAAACAAAACAACTGACTTTTTTGAAACGTATAATGCAAGTGAAGGGTTCTTTGGAATTCAAGATCAATTGAACAGTAACGAATTACTTCTCATGCTTGACTATGGTGTTTTTTATGAATTTATTCCAGAAGAGGAATGGCATAAAGAATCTCCGAAGGCTCTTCCCTTGCGTGAGGTGCAAATAAATACACCTTATGCCCTAGTTATAACAACAAACTCAGGATTATGGAGATACAATTTAGGAGACACCATTGCATTTACAAGCACCACTCCGTATCGATTCAAAATCATTGGTAGAACCAAAGCTTTCATCAATTTAGTTGGTGAAGAACTTATGGTTCACAATGTCGAACAGGCCATTTCAATATGCTCAAAAAAAATGCATGTTGGAATCATTGATTTCACCGTAGCACCTATTCCACCGAATAACCAAGACTTGGCAAGGCATGAATGGTTTATTGAGTTTTCTGATCAATCCATTGATTTGACCCGATTCGCGAATTTATTAGATGAAGAAATAAGGCAATTGAATTCGGATTATGACGCTAAACGACACGGCAATTTGAATTTACTTCAACCCATTGTCAACCAAATACAACCCAATGGATTCAATGCTGTTTTGAAAAACAGAAATAAACTTGGCGGTCAACATAAAATACCACGATTAATTAACTCTAGAGAATGGGCCAACGACTTAAAACAATACATTTTTTAACCTCCATCTTTTTTTTCAGTTGGTCACTGCATTCGCAAATCCTCGTTAAAACAGATGCGTTGGGTTTTACATATGAATTGCATGAAAATGTCTTAATTAAAAGAGAGTCTCCCCCATTTCCTCAGTTTCAATTCGGATTTCTCAATTTTGGAATTCCCACTTCACTTGATTTAACAAATCCACTAAGACCCTTTGTTTTCTGCGAGGACCAAGGATGCATTGTATTTCTTGACAATGAACTCAATCAAGCTGGAAGTCCATTTTTCCTCAACTCAAATAGCCAAGTTCAAATCACCGCTGTTTGCGGATCGAAAGGAAATGCCTTCTGGGTCTATGACCATCTAAACAGGCAATTGCAATTATTAGATCGAAGCGGAACACCCCTTATTCAAACACCTCGGTTGGAAATCCAAGCTGAGTTAATTCAACTGCTTGAGTTGGGACAAAATCTTTATGGAATTGATTCCGAAGGAAATGTATTGATTTTCAATTTATTTGGGAATTTGATTGAAAAATCATTTTTGAACGGCGCAAAATTATTAACTCATCAAGATGTCATTTACCTCATTAGTAAAGACGGGGTTATTTATCAAAGAAATGGCATTTGGTTTATTTTACATCAATTGAATTTGCGGGAAATATCAATATCTCTCATTGATGTTCAAGATTCTAAAATTGTTGAAAATGTTCCGACAACCCAATTCAAAAAAGTAATTTTCAATCTTGATAACTAAACACATTTCTATTGTTATAGAGTTGTTTTTTTTTCTATTTTCGAAATCTCATTTACCTAAACAAATTATGCATATTGCTATAGCCGGAAATATTGGTTCAGGGAAGACCACCCTTACCACACTTTTATCCAAACATTACAAGTACACACCACATTTTGAAGAGGTTGATAACAACCCGTATTTGATTGACTTTTACAAAGACATGCAGCGCTGGTCTTTCAACTTGCAGGTTTTCTTTTTAAGAAGTCGTTTCAAGCAGTTGATTGATTTAAAGAAGAAGTCAAAGAACATTGTTCAAGACAGAACCATTTACGAAGATGCGCACATCTTCGCTCCTAACCTTCACGCCATGGGTTTAATGACCACACGTGACTTCGAAAATTATCAAGAGTTATTTGAAGTAATGGATGAATTCATTACGCCACCAGACCTCTTGATTTACTTACGTGCTTCGGTTCCAACTTTGGTTAATAACATTCAGAAGCGAGGAAGAGAATACGAAGAAGCCATTCGACTCGATTATTTAACCAGACTCAATGAGAGATATGAGGCATGGATCTCAACATACACGAAAGGAAAGTTATTAATCATCGACTTAGACAATAACAGATTCCATGAAAAAGCTGAGGATTTAGGACAAATCATCAATGGCATAGACGGTCAATTGAATGGGCTATTTTAACGCACGAATACCAATTTATTCTCGTTGGAAAGAGACTCTTGATAGGCATATCCCATTTCTTGAAACTTACATAAATCATCTCTTTTCACAATTTTATTTTGTATAACGAAACGAGCCATTGCCCCGCGTGATTGTTTTGAAATAGTAGCCACCTGTTTCAATTCGCTCCCCTTTCTTTGAAGAAACTCCACATCAATGATTTGATTTGAAAATAATCTTCTATCAATGACTTTACTGTACTCTTCACTTGCGCAATTTAATATTCGACTGGACTTGGGTTGAGCTTTTAAAAATGCATTTACATTTTCCTGCCAATAGCCATACAAGTTTTTCGCATCACCTGCAGAGACAACCGTTCCAATCATGAGTCGGTAAGGTAGTACCGCATCTGTTGCACGCAGAATTCCATACATTCCTGAAAGAATAAAAAGGTTCTTAGAAGCCTTATTCCATTCTTGTTTGGAGAATGATTCTGCTTGCAAATATTTGAACGCCTCACCCTGAAACATGCATGCTGCCGGAGACGCAACATGGTTAAAATCTGTTTGACTCAACTGCTTCAACCACGCTCTAGATCTTTCAGCTATATCTTTTTTCACACCCAACTTTTTTTCCCAAAAGGCTACATCATGAACAAATAATTCACTAGCCAAATGTTTCGCATTTGAAATGAAGGTTGGAATTGTGAGGTCGCACAAACTGGGCTTCGTTCCCCCTTCAAGTAAAAGTTTTGAGGGCGATAAAACAACTTGAATGGCCATGCTCAGAAGTTTGGCTTCAACAGGTACTGAGAGTAGAACTTATCAATTTCAGCCACTGCCTCTTCTGCCGTATCAACCACCTTAAACAACTCAAGGTCTTCTTCATTGATATTATTTTCGGCGGTTAATAACGTTGCTTTAATCCATTGAACCAAACCTTCCCAAAAATATTTGCCAACCAAAACAATAGGGAAGCGACCAATTTTATAGGTTTGAATTAAAGTCAACGCTTCAAAAAGTTCATCTAAAGTTCCGAATCCGCCTGGCATAACTACAAATCCTTGACTGTATTTCACGAACATTACTTTTCGAACAAAAAAGTAGTCGAAATGCAAACTTTTATCATAATCAATAAATGAATTGGGGTATTGTTCGAAGGGCAATTTAATATTCAATCCCACACTTGCCCCTTGTCCCTTTTTTGCCCCCGCATTTGCTGCCTCCATAATTCCCGGACCACCTCCGGTTATGACACCGTAACCTTTTTGAGTCAATTGAAATGCAATGTCATGTCCAATTTGGTAATACGGATTACTTTCTTTCGTACGGGCTGACCCGAAAATGGAGACGCAAGGACCAATTGCTGAAAGACGATCATACCCCTCAACAAATTCTCCCATGATCTTGAAAATACTCCAACTGTCATTACTTTTCAACTCATTCCATGAACGCGCTTGAAATTTGCGCATTACTTTTTCATCCTTTTTTTCCATATTCATTCAATTCACTTAAAATCTCAAACTTAAAACCAACACCATGTATGTTGGTGATTTGAACGCTGGGGTCAGAAATCAAATACTTTCTCAACTTCGCAATATAAACATCCATTGTTCGTGATACAAAATACGAATTTTCCCCCCAAACCAATTGAGCCAGCGACTCTCTTGAAACCAATTGATTTTTATTTTCTACTAATATCTTCAGTAGTGCCGACTCTTTTTTTGTTAAATGCTGTCGCACATCCCCACCAAAAATCAACTCATTCATTTCAGTACTAAAAACAAATTTTCCAACTCGAAAGTTCAATTCACTCATCTCCTCTTGCGGATGAATTCGAGTTAGAATATTGCGAATACGTAAGTTTAATTCACGAATATCAAATGGCTTGGTGATATAATCATCGGCCCCCAACTCCAGACCTTTAATTTTATCTTCAATGCCATGTTTTGCAGTTAAGAAAACAATTGGCATTTCAGGAAAAAGCTTCTTAATGTCACCTGCCAAATCAAAACCTCCTTTCACCGGCATCATAATATCAAGCAAGCACAAATCAATAGCAACAGACCCCAATGTAATGAGCGCTTCTTTCGCACTTACGCAACGAGTGACATTGTATTTGAAAGATTGAAGCTGATCTTGAATTACAAATCCAAGATTGGCATCATCTTCAACGAGTAGTATACTATCCATTGTTGTTAAACTGCATTGGAATTCGAATAACAAATTCAGAGCCTACACCTTCTTCACTCTTCGCAATGATTTTAGAATCATGGGCCTTTAGAAGCTGCTGCACCAAATATAATCCAAGACCAAATCCCTTCTTATGATGTATTTCAGAGATTGGAACTCGATAAAACCGATTAAACACTTGATCTAAATGTTCAGAGGGTATACCCAAACCATTGTCTTCAATACTTAAATTGAACTCACCCATTTTCGTTGTAGCCCGAATAATAATTTCAGGTTCATCTTCTATTGTATATTTCAGTGCATTATCGAGCAAATTAGATACAATAATTTCAAAGGATTTACGATCAAAAAATAATTTCAAGTCTTCCAACCCATTCCACTCCACTTTTAACTTCGCGTCAAGTTGATCCAAGATTGGCTGGTATGTAGAGACAACCATTTGAGTTTGTTCAAACGGTGAAATCCACTCTTTTTTAAGGTGTCCTCCAATTTTTGGCAACCTCGAAACTTCTAATACCCGCTCGAGTTCATTCTTCAACTTTTCACCTTCCGAACGAATGATAGAAATGTATTGTTGCCGTTTGATTGTATTTGATAACAGCTCTTCCGAGTTCAACACCTCTGCAGCCAATAAAATGGTAGATAAAGGAGTCTTGATTTCATGAGTAACATTATTTACAAATTCGCGCTGCATTTTCGAGTTATTCGAAATACTATTTACTTATTGTATGACCAAAGAGCCATAAGAAAAATAAATAGAGTAAGAATGGTTATTAAAATCCAAAATTTATAATTCGTAAGAAAGTGCCACGGATTTTCCGTTTTTGTTGATCCAAAGAGATACAGTCCCAGAATGAAAAAACCAATCATGACAAGAGCGACAAAACTTATTATACCAATCATTCTAATGTGCCCGCTATTCATTGAAACAAAGTTAAACGAATCCTTTTTGAAAACTCCAAATCTCACTTATTTTCGCAAAAAACATCAAATATGAAAGCTTACGTTTTCCCTGGTCAAGGATCCCAATTCACAGGAATGGGAAAGGAGTTATATGCGCAGTCCGCTATTGCGAAGAGATATATGGACCTCGCCAACGAAATTTTGGGATTCTCCTTGACTCAAGTTATGTTTGAAGGCAGTGACGATGAATTAAAGCAAACGAAGATTACTCAACCCGCTATTTTCTTGCATAGTGTTGCTCTTGCCAAATCACTAGGTGACAATTTCGCACCTGAAATGGTTGCGGGACACAGTCTTGGAGAGTTTAGCGCTTTGGTTGCAAACAACACCATTTTATTTGAAGATGCTATTCGATTGGTGTATGCGCGTGCAATGGCAATGCAAAAGGCCTGTGAAGCAAATCCATCAACCATGGCCGCTGTGCTGAATCTAGCCGATGATGTAATAGAAAGAATTTGCAGCGAGACACCAGGAATAGTCGTGGCCGCAAATTATAATTGTCCAGGTCAATTGGTCATAAGTGGCGAAAATGAAGCCATTGACAAGGCTTGTGAAGCATTGCTTGCGGCTGGAGCGAAAAGAGCTTTGAAATTACCTGTGGGAGGAGCCTTTCATAGTCCACTTATGGAACCTGCTCGCATTGAATTGGAAGAAGCTATTCACGCAACCACATTTAATGAACCTTCTTGCCCAATCTATCAAAATGTAACCGCCGCTGCGGTTTCAAATCCAGAAGAAATAAAAAAGAATCTCATCGCTCAATTGACAGCCCCTGTTAAATGGACACAAACCATGAATGCCATGTTAACTGATGGTTGTTCCGAGGTTGTTGAAGTTGGACCTGGCAAAGTTCTGCAAGGACTATTCAAAAAAGTTAAAGCAGATCTTGCTTTGAGTAGTGCAACTTTTGAGGTTTAATTTTTATTCCAACCAAAGTGGCTTTCAGCCATTTCCAAAATATCACCCCCTATAGCTAAACATGCAGTTGCAGCTGGTGACGGTGCGTTGAGAACGTGAATACTTCGCTTGGTGTATTCAATTCTGAAGTCATCACGTGTATCACCATCTTCACGAAGTAACAATGCTCGCACCCCCGCTCTGCCCGGCTCAATATCTTCCATGGTCAAGTCTGGAAGTAAGCGCTGAAGCGTTTTCAAAAATAAGCGTTTGCTGAAAGCACGGCGATATTCATCGATTCCGAACTTCATATTCTTAAAAAATAACTTCCAAGTTCCCCGATACGTGAGTGCATCCCATGTATCTTTCAAACTAAAATCTGTCTTGCCATATCCTTCACGCTTAAATGTAAAAACCGCATTGGGACCGCATTCCACAGAGCCATCAACCATTCGCGTAAAATGAACACCTAAAAAAGGAAAATCTGGATTGGGAACCGGATAAATTAAATTACGAACTTTATGCTTGGCCTCTTCAGTCAATTCATAATAATCACCCCGAAATCCAACTACTTTCTCTTTCAGTTGAACACCATCTTTTTTCGCTAAACGATCGGCTTGCAATCCACCACAAACAATCAAATGGGTCGCAGAATATGTACCTTTATTGGTTATCACTTCTGTGCTTTCATCTGAATGATTGAACCGTATTACCTCTTCTTGCAAATGCAACTCAGAATTCGAATTCATTGACATTGCCAATTCAACCATTTTCTTGGTAGCACCTCTAAAATCAATGATACCTGTGCACCCAATAAAAAGCCCATCTATTCCAATACAATGTGGCTCAATCTCTTTAATTTCCTGTGCTGTTACCCTGCGCATATCTTCAATTCCATTCGCCACTCCATGTTCTTCAATCTTATTCAAAAAAGGCAATTCCGATTCATCAACTGCCACAATTAGCTTCCCACACACATCGTGCTGAATGCCATATTCCTTCGCAAATGCAACAAGCTCTCTTCTTCCATTAACACAATTAACGGCCTTTTTAGATCCCGGCTTGTAATATATTCCACTGTGAATGACGCCACTGTTGTTTCCTGTCTGATGGTCGGCCAATCCCATCTCTTTTTCGATTAGAAGAATTGATTTGGTTGGGTAAGCCTTTTGAATTTTGTACATAGTCGCTGCCCCTACAATTCCACCACCAACTATTATTACATCGAACTTTTTCATCTCATTTCTTTTTACAAAAATAAACCCTGAAATCAATTTCAGGGTTTAACAAAAACGTTTAATTCAGTTTTATTTTTGCCCTTCTTTCTTACAACAGTCTTTCTTTTCACCTTCTTTGTTTTCACCACAACCTGAAGATCCAGCACGAGACTGACAAGAATCTTTCTTTTTCTTTCTCTTGCTATCTGTGCGCTTTGCGTCAGCAGCAGCTTGCTTAGAGCAACATTGACCTACTCCTTTGTCGTCTGAACTTACAGCAGATTTAGAACACTCTTCTTTTGAGGCACCTGACTTGCAACATTCTTTCTTTTGTTCTGAAGATGAACTTGAAGTACCTCCAGTACATTGTGCAGAGGCTATTCCTGCTAAAAGGAACATACCTGCAAATACCGTTATAACTTTATTCATAATTTTTCGTTTGAGCCAAAGATAGTTGTTCCTGTACTTCACATCAAATTTTTTTCTGTTTACATTCGCAGTGGTTCCATGATAGAAATCAAGTCAACTAAAAATAACAATTGGATTGCAGCAAGCTTCATCGCAATCAGTTCCTATGGCTTCATACTATGCATTGGTTATTTACTTACTGACACTCCAGAAACTTGGCGTTTGAACAATCAATCCCCTGTCATAGAGGAAATGGAAGTTGCCTTCGAAGACGAGGCGCTTGCAGAAATGAAGCAACAGCAAAATACCGCAGAATCGAAAACATCAGAAGCAGTTCGTGATTTATTGGCTTCATCAGATGCTAAACAAGTCTCAGATCTTGTGAATTATACTGGTGAAGAATCTCAAGGTGGAAATGCCACACAATCGGGTGCCGATGCCGCTAAATCTTTTTCAGAAAATACAGAGAAAGAATTGTTCACCAAACATGAAAGCCACGGAGTTCAGCTTCCTACCACGCATTCAAACCAACAAAAAGAGAAAGAATTAAGCAACAAACAAATTTCTGGTGGCAATACCAGTTACAGCGGAAATGTCAGTGCTACTTTCAGTTTATCTGGGCGTTCTGTAAAAAGTGCTCCAAAACCTACATACAAATGCAAAGGTGCTGGACAAGTGGTGGTGCTTATTTCAGTGAACGAATTGGGCAATGTGAGCGAGGCGAAAATTGACGCTAATCAATCCAGCAAAGATGCCTGTCTTCTCAATGAATCGCTCAACTATGCGCTGAAATGGCGTTTTTCAGAAGGCAAGAATTCCAAACAACCAGGAGTCATCACCTTTCAATTCAGTGCCCAGTAGCATAATCTGTGAGGTATTCAAAAACTGCCGTGAGCGTACCTTCCTTTGTTGTTTCCCTTCCTGTAGCAAGAACACCATCATCTTCATGAATAAGACGAGGCAAAATGTTTTTGATGATCTCATTTCCAAAATCCTCACTTGCATCTTTAGGCAATTCGCAAGGCAAATTATCAATAGCCATTACTGCAACCGCCTGATCACTATCAAAGGAAGTTTCCAATCCTGTTAGAACATCATAACCATAAACAGGATCTGCAATTTTAGATGCACGAATTGTGCACGCAATTGGACCATTTAAGTCACATGATATATCAGAAACAACAGAACATTTGTTATGATTTTGAAAAAAAGTTTGACTCAACAAAATGGGATTCTTCGCATTCCACAAGTGGGCCGCAATGTAGAGATTGGCTGAACGAGCATACTGTTCCAAATTTGAAGTATATAATTCCGGACTTGAATAAAATTCCGACTTATCGAATTTACCGTCGTGAATGCGTTTATACATCTGCGGAGTATCAATATGCACGTAGACGCCTTTTTCATTTGGATTCTGTAAAAAATCTTCTTCAGTGCAGCGTTTCAAATCAAGCTGCTTCATCACTTCCTCTGCACCATTTCCTACTCTGCCCCACCCGGTGAGTAATGCTCTGATTTGTGACACATCTATTTTCCCCAACTCCTCATCGAACTCAATGCGGCCGCTTAGCGATTGTGGAGAGGGTAAATTGAAGAGCCCGTGCTTCCAACCGAAAGCACGTATTCCCTCATAAACACCAACTATACCTGCATACCTTCCAAATCCAATGATCCGCTTGCCATTGCTTCCTTTTAACGCCTCATAATCTATCAACTCAATGCGTTTATCGAGTATCGCTCTTAACAGTTTCGCGTTGTATGGTTGTTTCTTAAGCGTGTGAGAAAAAAAGAAATAGGTTTTATAAGGAATAAGAAATTCAATTGGAACTTCCTTCACTCCAAATAAAATGTCGCAATGGCTTACATCATCAACCACTGCAATTCCTTCTTGCTCATAGGCTTCATCTGAAAAGCACCGAATGGGGCTTGATTCAACAAATAGTTCAACATTTGAATAGGTTTGAACAACTTGAGCACATTGCTTTGGAGTAAGTGGAACGCGGAAGTCTGGAGGAGTCTTTCTTTCTTGAATGATTCCAATTCGAATTTTCGTCATTGAATTAAATTGGGATTGCGAATATACATCGTAAATTTGCAGAGCTATCTCTTAAAATTGCACGGGCCCGATTTCGGATTTGACAGCAAGATGAAGTGGAGAGCAAGCATGCAGAGCGCCTGATGTTTCGGCTCTTTAATCTCGGAGCATCAGTCAGAAATGACAACAATTCTTACGCACTTGCTGCCTAATCACAGGATGTGATTACGCTTAATCGGCCTCTAGGAGGTTGACAAGTAAGTCTCGTAAAACGCCCCGCTTTTGACGTTTTACATAGAGGCTTCATCAAAGAAAGCTCGCCGAAGATGAATCTTGTAATTAACGGTTAAAAAACACAAGCTAGGCGTTCACTAGGCTGCTACCTGCCGGGTGTTCGATGAAAAACAAAGATGTAGATAAGCATGTAGAAACCTTTTCGGTTCCTTGTTTGGACGCGGGTTCGACCCCCGCCGGGTCCACAAAAAAAGCACATTCAAATGAATGTGCTTTTTCATTTAGAGTGAATCTCCTATTTCCACCCCACCAATTCCACCACCACCTCATTGCGGCGGTTTAAAAACTGAAATGGAGGATTGTATCCCAAATATGCAAACTTACCTGTATGCACTATGCCCAATTTAGTGAGTTGGTCCACAAGTTTTTGCTTGTATTTTTCTATTTTCTCGTCGGAAGCCCATCCACCAAAGCGAATGGCGGCCATAATTACAGACGGTTTTTCAATGAATTGAATTTCAGAATTATTCGGCTTGGGAAGAGACTCCAATGATCTTCCAGAAGGAACCATAAACGACATCGTTGTCGACTCACCCATTTCCATCATTACCGGACTGGTCATTGCAATTTTTTCCTGCTTTTCATTTCCTCCGAAAATATAACCTGCAAGTGTGCGAAAACCATTGCTAGAACTGGCTTCGTATGAATTCCCCTGCATGGTATATGTTGAAAATAAAGCTGGTTTGTATGATCTAATTTCAATGTCGCCGTGTTTTTCCAGCACATCATAACCGTATTGTTCAATATTTTCCGTTTCCATATAGAACCAAGCAGATAACCCAGTAATTACGAGAGCAAAAGAAAAGAAGATGATTAAAAAAATTTTCATACCTCTATAACAATGACAAAGAATTAATGTTCAACAATTGACTTTGAAGTGATTACCTTTACAACAATCAGACACTGACCAACTATGAGAACAATCGTTTACTCTATTTATGCAGCTTGCAAAGGAATTGACAAAATTTATAATTGTGATCCAAAATGGGCCACCATTAACCAATTGAAACAAGAAACGACTGAGGCATCAAAACGACTCAGTGACATTGAAAAAAAAACCAATCAGATCATTGAAAACAACCAAGCCTTGGTACTTTCATTGAAATAACTTCGAATTGAAATCTTTAACTTTTAACTCATGAAGGGAATTATTCTGGCAGGCGGCAGCGGCACCCGACTTTACCCAATTACGAAAGCAGTGAGCAAACAACTCATGCCGATTTATGATAAACCTATGATCTATTATCCGTTAAGCACCCTATTGCTTTCTGGGATAAGAGAAATTTTAATCATTACCACACCTCATGAGCAAAATGCATTCAAAAATCTGTTAGGTGATGGAAGTCAATGGGGGTGTGCTTTTTCCTATGCCATTCAACCTGAGCCGAACGGCTTGGCTCAAGCCTTTGTTATTGGCGAATCGTTTATTGGACCAGATTCAGTGGCTCTTATTTTAGGGGATAATATTTTCTATGGACCGGGATTTGGAAAACTATTACAACAAAACACACTGGTTCAAGGTGCACATATCTTTGGTTACCATGTGGCTGACCCGGAGCGCTATGGTGTGGTGGAATTTGATGCATCTGGTAAAGCGCTTTCACTAGAGGAAAAACCCATGGAACCCAAATCGAATTACGCAGTTCCGGGCTTATACTTCTATGACAATTCTGTTGTTCAAATTGCCAAATTAATTGAACCCAGTGCACGCGGTGAATACGAGATTACAGATATCAACCGGGTATACCTTCATGCTGGCAATTTGCACGTGCAGCGATTGGAAAGGGGCACCGCATGGCTAGACACAGGTACATTCGACTCCTTACTCCAAGCCAATTTATTTGTTCAAACGGTAGAGGCCCGTCAAGGCCTTAAAATAGCAGCTCCAGAGGAAATAGCTTGGCGAATGGGCTTTATAGATGACGAACAATTCAAAAACTTAGCGGTTGATTTAATCAAAAGCGGATATGGACAGTATCTTCTAAATCAACTTTCACAGCGATAATACACATGTTGCAAAACTATCTCGAGGAAATCGAAAAGGAATTGTATACCAATCCTTTGAATCCGCAAACAGCCAATCTTGTAGACCCTATTCATTATTTGCTTCAAATTGGTGGCAAACGAATTCGCCCCATACTCACCTTGATGTCATCAAAATTATTCGGAGGAAAAACAACTGACGCCCTATCTCAAGCCCTTGCGGTTGAGGTGTTTCATAACTTCACCCTCATGCATGATGATATCATGGATAATTCTCCTCTTAGAAGAGGGGCACAGACCGTTCATGAAAAGTGGGATATCAATACAGCTATACTCAGCGGTGATGGTATGATGATTCAGGCGTATGCACTGCTGCAAAAAAACGCGAATGATAAGTTTGCCTTACTTTTTGAACGATTCAATACAACAGCTTGGGAAGTTTGTGTTGGACAGCAAATGGATATGGATTTCGAAAAGCGCACCAACGTTTCCAAAGAGGAGTATATTGAAATGATCCGTTTAAAAACGGCCGTTCTTTTGGGTTGCGCATTAGAGTTAGGTGCAATTCAAGCCAATGCTTCCAAAAAAGACCAAGAACACATTCGAAAATTTGGAGAGTATGTTGGCATTTCATTTCAACTCAGAGATGATTATCTAGACACTTTCGGAAAAAAAGAAGAAGTTGGCAAGCGCATTGGGGGTGATATTTTGGCTGATAAAAAGACCTTTCTATACCTTCACGCAATTGAAACAGGAACAAGCAGCGACTTGGAATTGTTGCGTCATTTTCATGGAAGCCACCCCAACGACCAAGAAAAAATTGCTTCAATAACGGCAATTTTTGAATCGACGCAAGCCGACCAAGAAATTCTAAAAAAGAGTGAAGCATATTACCAGAAGGCCATTCAGGAATTAAATCATATTTCCACCCTTGACGAACAAAAAAATGAGTTGCGAGCACTCGCTGCTTGGCTTTTGGAAAGACATGTCTGAAATAAATTCCTTACCACTCAAATCGGATATCTGCAATCAAATAAAAAAAGATTTCATTTTAGCAGGGTTCGAATTCAATATCGCCGAATCATTCAGCATTGATGAATTTATTGCCTTTGTTGTGAAATCATTTTCCTTACATGGCAAATATTTCAAACGATTATTGTACACCTTTGATTTTACTGAAAAGCAAATTGGTGAGGCATTATCAAATCAAAAGAATGATGAAGCCCTTGTAATACTCGCTCATTTATTTGTCAAGAAAGCCGAACAGAAAATAGAATTCAGAAAACGCTTTTCAAATCAATCATTGAACCTGGCCCACCATATAGATTTCCATGACGGCATACAGGATCTTGATTCCAAAAGCGAGCCCCAATAGTATGGTTAGAGTAACTCTTGCCGCTTTTAACCTCGGATTAATTTTATCAAACTTCACAATACCATCAACTACAACGCTTGCTAGAGCGAGTAATTCTAAAAAGGTAAACATGGCCCAAAAAGAACGGATTTGTGAATAGACTGACTTCAGAAAAGGAATCTGTTCTCCGAAAAATTTACCAGTGAAATAAAGTAAACTGTACAATACAAGCGCCCCAAAAGTAAATATTATAATATTCGACGTTGTTTTTTGATT
>VGFR01000018.1 GCA_016868835.1 Bacteroidota bacterium
GTTGGTTCCCAGTTGGTTTGAATGTATAATGTGTCATTTAAAAATGAAGGACACTCAGGTGTATTTACAAATGCTTCCATTGTAAACAAATCAGAAACAGCGTTGCCAACGATTGCGCCAGTAACATCTAAAATGTCAATGTTGATGACAGTGTTGGTTTGATCGGCACTTCCGTTGTTTTTGTAAATAACACCTACAACCATTCCACCATCAGCAGCAAAAACACGTTGTTCAAAAGGTGTTACACGGTATTCCCAAATATTGAAAACATCTCCGTTGGTTACTTGTAAAATTTCAAGATCATTAACAGAAGAATTGTCAAAAATTGAAATATCATCAATACCCCAGAAATAGTGGCTGTAACCTGCAGCTACCGCTGTGTTGTAACCCCAACGAACAAGTACATTCGGCTGTCCGGCGGCAGCACATGAAATGTCAACAGTAGTTGTTAAGTTTCCAGAAAATGAGTTTGCGCTAGGAACAAAGCTTCCTTGAGCAGGAAAAACGGTCCAGTTGTTACCACCATCTGTAGAAACTTCTAGAGTTAGTGGAGATGCAAAAAAACAGCAATAACGGAAATACTGAGACCATTCAACAACTACAGAACTTAATGCACTGCAATCAATAGAAGGAGTAGACATAGATCCTGACACATCTTCAACACCGTTCGAGATTGGTGTGTTGTATAAATCACAGTCGAAAATAGCCCATCCGTTCGCTGCAGTTGGAGACGCAAGTGCAGGAATAGTTGTAGAGAATTCACCACCTGGAGAGTTCGCATTAGCAATCATCCAAATCGGAGTTGTTCCGCTATCTTCAGTAGTCATATCACCGAAACCAGAAGAGAAATCTTGGCTGTATACAACAATACGATCAGTATTCTGAGTGGTTGCGGCAGAATTTGAATTGTGAGCCGAAATAGCCATTTCAGCTGCAGTCGGTGCTTTTGGAGAGAAAGGAGTCTGATTGTCTGTAGAAAGCGGATTAATTTGCGCTTGCGTGAACAATGCAGTAGAAACCATTCCCGCAAGGGTAAATAATTTTTTCATGCGTTTAGATTTAGTTTTATGGTTTGCAAGGTAATTGATTTTAATAAAAAAATCCCGCACAATGGCGGGATTTTTTTTCAGATTGACTCTATTATTTTACAGTCATTTTCTTCGTTAGGCTGTTATTACCTGCAGTTAATGTGTAAGTATAAACACCTGCACCAAGAGCGTTGGTGTTGATGGTGATCATATTCTTACCTGCTGGACGAATTCCTTCGTTAGAAACAGAAACAACACGACCAGTCAAATCACGAACGGTTAATGTAACACGCTCATTGCTTGGAAGGTTGTAAGAAATAGTAGTGTTTCCGTTACTTGGATTCGGAATGTTTTGTCCCAATTCAAATGCAGAAGCTGCGGCTGAAAGGTTGTTTACTGATAAGGTCTCATCAGAGTTCAAACGAACCATTGGAATAGACAATGTAGCACCCCAAGTTCCGTCGAAGAACCAAGAAGTTACCCACTCGTTACTTCCAGAAACTGGAATACGCGTGTTAGCCACACAAGACACAACAGCTAGATATACGTTGTCTGCATTTAAAGTTACTGCATTAGCGAATGGTAAGTGAACGAAGTTCGCTTCACCAACACTGTTTAAGTCAGCGTCTTGGATAGTGTATTCGATTGTTTCAACTCCTAAGTCAGTGAAAATTGGGTCACCTGAAGCTGCATCGAATCCTTCGAATAAATAGATGCGTCCAATGATTGGATCACCAGCAGTAGATCCAGCACCAATTGCAACATCAATTGCACCGAAATCATCATCAGCATAAATATCAAACAAATTACCAAATTCGAAGTCTGTTGTTGGACCGAAGAACGCCTGTGCAGCGTTGAAGTCACGACCATATTCGAACTGCGTCATTTCAATGGTTGCAGAACCAGCATTGTTTGTTAAATCATCATCACCGCTTGCAGAAGTTGCCGTAGCGTTGATTTGAATAGTTCCTGTTGCAGATGGTACGAAAGTAGTTGCAACTGAAATGGTGTCCTTGTCTAAAGAAAGGAAGTTCGCAGAAGTTTGAGCACCAGCGAATGGTGATCCAGCAACGGCAGTACCGTTGAAAGTAACTTCGTAGTTTACTGTTGCATCAACTTGGTCATTAGAACCACCGTTGAAAATGACTGTTGTAGCTTTAACTGCGCTTGCTTGAGTCAATGGAATACGGTTGTAATCCCAGAAACCTAGACCAAATGTGGCCTGATTCCAGTCGCCCACTTTTGTTTTGCTCACGCGAACATCATAAGCAGGTAATTCACCAACTACAATGTTGTCAACTGCAAAACCTGAAGCCCAAGAACCATTGTCAGTCCACTGCCAACGGAAAGTCACTGAAGACTGACCAGAAAGATCGTAAACTGGAACAATCAAAGACTGCCAGAAATCTTGATCAATTGGGAATACATCAATGTTTGCACCAGTATCGTCAACTCCGATTGGTACAATATTCCAAGTGGCACCACCATCTGTTGAAGCTTGCAATGTAGCATCGCCACCACCGAAGTTTTGATCGTGGAAAATATCAAAAGAAACCACAATGTTTGTTGCAGCAGAAAAGTCCAATGTTGGAGATTGAATGTAAACGTCATCCATTGCACAGTCACATGGCGGAGCATCATCATTTGCACCTGCAAACTTGTTACCCGCAATGTTTGGTACTGGCCAGTAACCACCTGCATTGGCTGATGTAGCGTTGTTTGTTTTGAAAGCGTTACCCGTAGAATTGTCCTGCTGAGTAACTTGGTTCGTAGACCATCCTGAAGGCAATGCAGCAGGAACGTTTCCTGGTACCGCTTGGAAATCTTCAGTTAATAAAGTAACACGGTTTTCCCAATTCATTCCTGAAAATTCAGCGTGACGAGAAACCATAGGCGAAACCTCACTGCGAGTGAAGGTCTTGCGATTTGGAGTGTTTTGTACGTTCCATTGCGCAATAGAAGTTGCTGCAATAGCACTGAAAACACCAATCATGTAAAGTTTTTTCATGTGATTAAAATTTAGTTTCAATAATACAGGCGAATATACTAAAAAATATAGTCGAACGCCAAATAGAAATTTGTCACTTTTGTTGTGATTTTTTCAATTCTACCCGCTTCGCAATTTGAATACTTAATTCATATAGAAGCAAGATGGGCAGTGATACTAAAAGTTGACTTGTAACGTCTGGAGGAGTAATAATAGCTGCAATAATGAGGTTAATGACAAAAGCGTGTCTTCTATATTTTTTAAGAAAAGCAGAACTTACCAATCCAATTTTGGCAAGAAAATAAACCAACACGGGTAACTGAAAAACCAATCCGGTACCCAAAACCAATGTGGTGCATAGTTTTAAATACGAGACAATTGTTGAATTGACTGCCACATCTCCGAATGTGAAACTTCCTAAAAATTGAATCGAAAGTGGAGAAAGAACATAATAACCAAATAAGGCCCCACTGAAGAAAAGCACGGAAACGTAAAAAACGATTCCTCTTACAGCCTGAATCTCGTTTTGTCGCAATCCCGGTTTGATGAACATCCAAATTTGATGAAAAATATATGGGAAAGCCAATACAATTCCGCCAATGATAATAACCAACATGTAGGCGGAGAAGTTTCCACCCATGGTTGTGCTCTGCAATTGGAATTGGGCAGGCTTCAGGCATAGCGTATCGCCTAAACCTGAACTGTTACCCAACCAACAAAAAAATTCGTAGGTTGGGAACCATTCAAATCGAGGTGCCATAATAATGTTGTCTATCACAAAATCGTCGAAAATGATGATGACTGTTACACCAATGAGCATAGCAACCACTATTCGAAAGAGACGCTTGCGCAACTCTTCCAAGTGGTCAAGAAAACTCATATTTTTCTCTTCGCTGCTCATTTAATTCCTGCGCTCAAAATGTCATGTATGTGAATGAATCCAACAGGTTTGTTTTGTTCTTTCACGACCAGTTGATTGATTTTTTTTACCTCCATCATGCGATAGGCTTCAACTGCCAATGCCTCTTTGTCTATGTGAGATGGATTGGGATTGAGTAAATCTGAAGCACGCACCTGATCTAAGTTGATGGATGAATTCTTCTCAATGAATCTTCGAACATCACCATCTGTTATAATTCCTTGGGTTTGGTCTTCTTCAATTACAAGTGTAGCTCCAACTCGTTTGCCTGAAATTTCAATAAGAACCTCATGAAGGTTACTATTTAATTTCACTTGGGCTAATGAATTTTTTCTCATCAAATCTCCCACTCGTGTGAAAAGGTTTTTTCCAAGCGCACCTCCGGGGTGGTGTTTGGCAAAATCTTCACTTTTAAAATTCCGCGCGGTCATGAGGGCCACAGCAAATGCATCACCAACAGCAAGCTGCAATGTAGTGCTTACAGTGGGTGCTAAATTATTCGGACAGGCCTCTTTCTCCATTGGAGTTTGAATAAACACGTGTGCATTTTCCGATAAATGACTACTTGTATTCGTTCCAACCCCTACAATAAAGGCGCTGCGCAGCTTCAAAAGATTGATGAGAAATTGTATTTCCGGTGAATTCCCACTCTTGGATAGACAAAAGACTAAAGCATCATCAGGTACTAGCCCAAGATCTCCGTGAATAGCCTCTGCTGCATGCAGGAATTGAGCGGGTTGACCCGTGCTGTTGAATGTTGCAACCCATTTTTGTGCAATGATTCCACTCTTACCTATGCCTGTAACCACCACGGGGCGGCCACTCAGAATTTCATGAATGACTTTTGAGTATTCGTTGCCGCTAAATTCTGACAGCTGTTGCAATGCATGGGCCTCAGTGGCAAGAGTGGTACGTATGGTGTTTATTAAATCCAACGAGCGAAAATTTCACGGCAAATATGCGACGAAATCAAAGATATTCATTGAAAAAAGTTGCTTGTAAGAATATTTGGAAAGGACCAAGAAATAGCGTTAATTTCGTTAATGATTTTTTAACGATTAAACCAAATTGTTATTCGTGTGTTTTCAATACAGATAGATTAATATGGTCATTACAGATATTTCACCAAAAAATGCACTGAAGCAATTTTTTGGTTTTTCGAATTTTAAAGGTCTTCAAGAGAGTGTCATTGATAGTGTTCTTAGTGGAAGAGACACGTTTGTGATTATGCCAACTGGTGGCGGTAAATCATTGTGTTACCAATTGCCCGCTTTAATGTCAGAAGGAACTGCCATTGTTGTCTCTCCGCTCATCGCACTTATGAAAAATCAAGTCGATGCCATGCGAGGGTTCTCAAATGAAGACGGAATTGCACATTTCCTAAACTCATCACTAAACAAAACCGAAATAACAAAGGTCAAGAAGGAAATGCTCAGCGGAAAGACCAAGTTGCTCTATGTGGCACCGGAGTCATTGACAAAAGAGGAGAACATTGAGTTTTTGAAATCGTGTAAAATTTCTTTCGTAGCTATTGATGAAGCACACTGCATTTCAGAGTGGGGCCATGATTTTCGTCCAGAGTATCGACGTCTTAAAACCATTATACAGCAAATAGCTGATGTGCCTATTATGGCACTCACTGCAACGGCAACCCCGAAGGTTCAGCATGACATTCAGAAGAATTTGGGAATGCTCGATGCTGCAGTATTCAAATCCTCATTCAACAGAGCAAATCTATACTATGAAATAAAGCCCAAGTTGAATGTGATGAAACAGATGATCCAATTCATTAAGGGCCACTCGGGGAAAAGTGGTATTGTGTATTGTTTGTCAAGAAAGAAAACTGAAGAGATAGCGGAACTCTTAATTGCAAATGGTATTAAAGCATTGCCGTATCATGCCGGAATGGATAGTCACCAACGGAACGATGTTCAAGATAAATTTTTGATGCAAGATGTTGATGTTATCGTAGCCACAATTGCGTTCGGTATGGGAATAGATAAGCCAGATGTGCGTTTTGTTATTCATCATGATATTCCAAAAAGCCTAGAGAGCTATTATCAAGAAACGGGAAGGGCTGGAAGAGATGGTGGCGAAGGACATTGCTTGGCATTTTATTCTCCTAAAGACGTGGAGAAATTAGAAAAGTTTCTGCATGGGAAACCAGTAGCCGAACAAGAGATAGGTATGCAATTGTTGCACGAAGTAATGGCATATGCAGAAACCGCTATGAGTCGGAGGAAATATTTGCTTCATTATTTTGGCGAAGAGTGGGATGAAGTTACCGGCGAAGGAGCAAACATGGATGACAATTCCAGAAAACCGAAAGATACATTTAACGGTAAGGAATCAATAGAACTCATTTTAAAAACCATCAAGGAATTTAAAGAAACACACAAGGCGAAATTTATTTGCAATGTCTTAGAAGGTCAGAAAAACAGTGAAGTGGTCACCTATAAGGCAGATAAAAGTTCATTGTTTGGAGCGGGTAAGCATGAAAGTGAAAAGTTCTGGAATGCAGTTATTCGACAAATGCTTGTTTTGAATTTAATTCGAAAAGAAATAGAGACCTATGGTACTCTGAAAATCACTGAGGAAGGAAAGATTTTTTTGAAATCACCATATGATTTAAAATTGGTTCGTGAAGAGGAAATAGGTGAAGTAGATGATGACTTTGATGCAACAGGAGTGAAAGGCGCTGGATCAGGAGCTGCAGATGAATTGCTGTTTAAGATGCTTCTGGAATTACGTTTGAAAGTTTCGAAGGAAAAATCCTTGCCTCCGTATGTGATTTTTTCAGAGCCATCTCTGGAGGAAATGGCGTCAAATTACCCCATTACTTTCGATGAGTTATCACACGTAGGCGGGGTAGGAAAGGGGAAGGCAATGAAATTTGGAAAGCCATTCATTGACCTAATTGCTAAGTACGTTGAAGAAAATGAGATTGTACGTCCTGAGGATTTTGTAATGAAAAGTGCTCACACCAAGAGTGGGCACAAAATTCAAATTATTCAGAACATTGACAAAAAAATTCCGCTCAATGATATTGCAAAAGGATTGGGTAAATCATACCGTGATTTGTTAGATGAAATTGAAACCATTGTTCATGCGGGTACGAAACTTCAAATCAATTATTTCATTGATGACGAAATAGACGAAGACGCACAAGAAGAAATTATGGAATATTTCATGCAGTCGGAAACCGATGATCTTCGCGAAGCAGAAGTGTATTTCGATGGCGATTACGAAGAAGATGAACTTCGACTCATGCGCATTAAATTTCATTGTGAAGTGGGAAATTAACTCCCACTTCTTTAGAAGCAATATTCTTCCGCTTGAATGAGGGCGTCAGCAATTTTTCTTCTAGCATCTTTTACATTGTGAGCCTCCGTTCTCGTGAATCTACGCAGTCCCATCAGCATCATGCGTTGCTCATCTCCTTCTGTAAACGCATAAAGCGCATCTTTTCCGCATTTATGAATGCGATCTCCAAGATCTACTACCAAGGTCTTCATCATTTCCAATTGAACATCTGAATTTTCCGGTTGTGATTCAAATCTCTTTTGAGTGCGCAATACAGTACTTTCAGCAATGTAAGTGAACATGCACATGTCCGCTATGTTCATGAGTATTTCCTGTTCTTTAGCAAGCTGCATCATTAATTTCTGAGCAGCACTTCCTGCAATCATGAGTACACTTTTTTTGAATCCTTCTACAAAATTCAAATAGCGTTCAAACACATTTTCACTAGGTTCAGAAAAGTCTGGAATTGACATAAGTTCATTGGCAACATTCATGGCGGGGCCCATTAAGTCCAATTCACCTTTCATTGCTTTTTTCAATATCATATCCACTGTAAGCATACGATTGATCTCATTTGTTCCCTCGAATATGCGATTAATTCGAGAATCGCGATATGCACGTTCTACCATAGATTCCGCGCTGTATCCCATGCCTCCGAAAATTTGCACAGACTCATCTACAACGAAGTCTAGGGTTTCACTTCCATACACTTTTAACATGGCACATTCTGGAGCGAACGAGGCTATACCTTTCAGTACAGCCGCATTTTTCTCTACACCATTTTTCTTCAAATCTTCTATGGCATCGTCAATGTTTTGTGTGGCACGATAAAGGGCACTTTCCAGGGCATAAGAACGAATTGCCATTTCACCGAGTTTCGATTTTATAGCTCCATATTTAGAGATTGATCGTCCGAATTGATTTCGGGCCAAAGCATATTTTACCGCTTCAGTAATGCATCCTTTTGCCCCGCCAAGAACCCCACCTGCAAGTTTAATTCTTCCAATATTTAATATGTTGACTGCTATTTTGAAACCATTCCCTCTTTCGCTCAACATATTCTCAGTAGGCACAACAACTTGGTTAAAAAACACCTGTCTCGTTGATGAACCTTTGATTCCCATTTTTTTCTCTTCGGCATTCAACTCAATACCTGCCATGTCTTTTGAAAGTAGGAAAGCGGTTAAGTTTTCATCGTTATCAATTTTAGCGAACACGGTAAATAGATCAGCAAAACCGGCATTGGTTATCCACATTTTTTGACCTGAAATCACATAATTTTTTCCGTCTTCAGAAAGGACTGCTTTTGTTTTTCCACTGTTTGCGTCACTGCCCGATTCAGGTTCTGTTAAACAATAACAAGCTAACCATTCACCGGTTGAGAGTTTCGATGCAAAGGCTTTGCGTTGCTCTGCATTTCCATAATAGAGAACGGGAAGGGTTCCTATACCTGTATGCGCGCCGTAGGCTACCGAAAAGGAGTAGCCTGCTCCAAGGGATTCGGTAACCAGCATGGATGTTTTGAAATCCATGCCAAGCCCATTCAGATCTTCTGGAACAGAGACTCCGAGTAGACCAAGTTCGCCTGCCTTTTTCAAGATACTCGGCATTAATCCTTCTTCCAGTGCATCAATGCGTTCAATGTTCGGTATGATTTGTTGAGAAACGAAGTCATCACACGTTTTTTTCATCATGATTTGTTCTTCACTCCATTCCTCTGGAATAAAAACTTCAGAAATTGTTGTCTTACGAATTAAAAATTCTCCGCCTGTAATTGCTTTCATAATGAGTTATAATTTTTCAAATACACCAGCAGCACCTTGACCTGTGCCTACACACATGGTTACTACTCCGAATTTTTTTTTGTTTTGTTGAAGTGCGTTTATTAATTGTATTGAAAGTTTGGTTCCTGTGCATCCCAATGGATGTCCTAGGGCAATGGCTCCCCCGTAAATATTTACTTTAGATTCGTCTAATGCTAATTCACGAATTACAGCAAGACTCTGAGATGCGAAAGCTTCATTCAATTCGTAATAATCAATATCTGCCTGGGTAAGTCCTGCCTCTTTCAACGCCTTTGGAACAGCGTAAATGGGACCTACTCCCATGATTCGCGGCGCAAGCGCCGCTACCGAGTAACTTCTCAGTTGTGCAATGGGAGTTAGGTTGTTTTTTTTCATGAATTCTTCAGAGCAAACCATTACAAAAGCGGCACCATCACTGGTTTGCGATGAATTGCCTGCTGTAACTACACCATTGTTTGCAAAAACGGGTTTTAATTGGCTCAATGCCTCTATGCTGGTGTTACTTCTTGGACCTTCATCTCGGTCACAAACTATTTTTTGAACCTGCCGTTTTTCCTTTTCATCGAGGAAAATTTGCTCAACTTCTACAGGTGCAACGCGATCCAATAAAGTTCCGTTTGATAAAGCAGCAACCGCTTTTTGATGTGATTGGTAAGAGAAAAAATCTTGGTCTTCCCGACTTACATTGAATTCTTTCGCCACAGCTTCTGCTGTAAGTCCCATTCCCCAATACCAATCTGGATGTTCCCTTGCAACCTTGGCGTTCGGAACAATTCTCCATCCACCAAAAGGAATGGATGACATGCATTCAACCCCGCCAGCAATAATACAATGAGCCATGCCTGCGTTGATTTTTGCTGTGGCAATCGCAATTGTTTCCAATCCACTTGAGCAATATCTATTGACCGTCATTCCCGGTACTTGATCGGTTTGAAGACCCATCAGGGAAATCATGCGTCCAATGTTCAAGCCCTGCTCTGCCTCTGGAGTGGCATTGCCTACAATGACATCATTGATAGTTTCTTTATCTATTTGCGGAAAATCTTGCATGAGTCTTTGTATGACTTGAGCCGCTAAGTCATCAGGTCGTAAATGTTTGAACATGCCTTTGGGCGCTTTGCCAACGGCTGATCTATATCCTCCAACTATGTATGCTTTCATCTGATTTAATTCCTTAAAATTTTTCCTGTTTTCAATAAACTTTGCATTCTTTCCAATGACTTGCGTTGCATGCAAAGCTCTAAGAATGTTTTACGCTCCAGTTCCAATAAATAATCTTCACTCACCTTTGTTGGAGTTGATAAATCTCCCCCGCAGAGCACAAATCCAAGTTTTTCAGATATGAATTGGTCATGTTCAGAGATGTAATTTCCGCTGCGCATGGTATTCGCGCCAGCATAGACCAGTCCTAATCCCTCATTGCCAAGAACTAAAATGTCTTTTCTTTTTTTCGGCGGCAAATAACCTTTATCTGCCATGCGAAGACAAACTTCCTTGGCTCTATGTAGTTGATGCGCTCGACTTATAATAACTTCATCTTTTTTAGAGTCAAGGTACCCCAGATTAAATGCTTCATGCGCGCTGGTGGCCACTTTCGCTTGACCAATGGTTAAAAACCGATTTCGAATAACATTCGTTCGAAGATCACCTTCACGCATTTCGTCGCTTGCACGTAGTGCGAATTCTTTTGTGCCAGCTCCACCTGGTATAACTCCAACACCCATTTCAACCAATCCCATGTATGTTTCAGCGTGAACCACAGCGGCATCTGCATGCATGGTAAGTTCACACGCTCCCCCAAGTGTAAGTTGATGTGGGGCTACAACAACGGGTATATTGCAATGTCTGATACGCATAACCGTGTTTTGAAAATACCGAATGGCCATGTCTAACTCTTCATATTCCTGCTCTACGGCAAACATGAATATCATTCCAACATTTGCTCCGGCGCTAAAGTGTTCCGTGTTGTTGTATATGACTAATCCGCGGTAATCCGATTCTGCCAAATCAATGGCTTTGTTAATTCCGGCCAGTACTTCACCTCCTATGGTGTTCATTTTGGTATTCCAAGAAAGTGCAATGATTCCATCTTCAATATTGCGAATGCTGCAAGCACTGTTTTTCCAAATGATCTCCTGATAGGATTCTAATTTTCGAGTTTGTGGATTCGAATCTATGGTTTCATATGCCTGATGTATGGGTATATACTGTGATTCTCTTTTATATATTGAATTTCCTTGATCAGTTAATTCATTCAACCATGAGGCATAAGGTATTTTGGACTTTTTTAAATTTTCAACAATGACTTGAAGTCCAATAAGATCAGCAAGCTCAAAAGGTCCAAGTTCCCATCCGAATCCTGCTTTTAACGCACGATCTACGGAATAGGGGTCTTCGGAAATCTCGCCAATTCGCATACTTGAGTAGGCAATGAGCTGATTGAAATTGAATCTGAAAAATTCGCCAGCAACGTCTGTAGCATGATACAAAAATAGAATGCGTTCAGTTACGTTTTCAATGGTTTTCGAGCTTTGATATGATGGAATTTTAATTTTATTCTGGCTTCGATATTCCAATGTTTTTAAATCAAGGACGAGAATTTCTCTCTCACTTTTTTCATTGGTTGTCTTTTTATAAAATCCTTGTTTGGTTTTGTCACCAAGCCATTGGTTTTCGAGCATGTGACGAATGAAAGTTGGAAGTTGAAAGACGTCGAGTTGTTCATCGTTTTTGCATGAATCGAACACTCCCGTTGCAACGTGTGCCAAGGTATCTAGTCCTACCACGTCGCAAGTTCTAAATGTTGCAGATTTGGGCCTGCCAATGAGAGTGCCTGTAAGTTTATCAACCTCCTCAACACTTAACCCAAATTTTTCCATACTGTGAAAAAGCGTTTGAATGCTGAAAACACCAATGCGATTGGCAATAAAAGCAGGGCTGTCTTTACAGATTACGGTCTCTTTTCCCAACTCTTTCGCTCCGAAATTCGATACGAATTCAAGTACTATTGGATTCGTAAATGTGGTTGGAATAACTTCCAGTAATTTCAGGTACCTGGGCGGATTAAAAAAATGTGTTCCTAAAAAATGAAGTTTGAAATCGTCGCTTCGATTTTGAATCAGCTGTTCCATTGGAATACCTGAAGTGTTCGAACTAACAATACTTCCTTTCTTTCGATGCGCATCAACTTTTTCGAATAACAATTGCTTTGGATTCAGCTGTTCAACAATGACTTCAATAATCCAATCAGAATTTTTAATCTGTTCGAAATGGTCTTCAAAATTTCCAGTTGTAATTCGGTCGGCAAAGGCCTTGTCATATATGGGTGAAGGATTTGACTTAAGTGCATTTTCCAAGGCTTTCTCAACAATTGAGTTGGGATTTCCTTCCACATTCTTTCTATCTAACAATAGTACGGGAATCCCACATTGAGCGAAATGACAAGCAATGCGACTTCCCATGATACCAGCCCCGAGCACGCTAACATGTCTAATGTATCTTGAATTTTTCATGGAATTTGTTGTTCTAGGATGTTATTTATCTCCTCAAGTGTATTCAAACAGGTGAGTAGTTTTTTTTGACCAATTCCGTCAGCTATCATTTTGTTCATTTGAATGACTTCTGATTTTGATTTGTCTCTTTGTTTCTTTCCCGCCGGGGTGAGGAAAACAATTGATTTTCGTTTGTCATGCTTATCACGATTTCTTTCAATCATACCTCGTTCCTCTAATACGTTGAGAATACGTGAAAGACTTGTTGATTCTATACCCATTTTCGGACCTATGTGTGTGCTTGGCATTCCATCAGGCGGAATAGCAAGTAATACCATTGCCATAGCAACGGTTGCTGACTCTGCTTTAGCTTTTGCGTTGTAGTAACGCATCAAGCTGGTCCAAGTTCGTCTAAGTTGAAAATCAATTGATTCTTCCGCTTTCATCAAATCGAAGGTAATAAATACTATGCACGCATAGTATTTATTTTTTGAAAATTTCTCCGTGATAGTATTTTTTTCGCTCGCTATTTTCGAATTCAATCTCTATGGCCCCGTCTGAGTGAACTGCGCGAATTGATCCAATAATCGTGTCAGTTGAATTCGGTAATTGCCAGAAAAGTAATTCTCCATTATTCCCCCAAAGCGCATCATGATAAAGCGATTGAAGTTGATTCAGGTTGATTGGTGATAACAAGTGCCATGATTCGTCGAAGGATTTTTTCAAATCTTCAAAAAAAATAGATGGTGATATATTTTGGTGACTGTGCATCTTTAAATGCGTTACCTTCTTATCGGCAATGGGTGGAGCACTTGAAATATTTACGCCCAAACCAACAAGGCTGGCCATAAGTTTATTCCCTTGCCATTGATTTTCAATCAGAATGCCACCAACTTTGGCATCACCGATATAGATATCATTGGGCCATTTGATATGGCATTCAGTAATTTCATATTTTTTTAGAATTTGAATTACGTTCCATGTGACCCATTTACTGAGCATGAAAATTAGTTGTGGGTCAAGGTCAGTTTGAATTATGAAAGTGCCTTGAAAGTTTTTTCCGGGTTCGGAAATCCACATTTTACCACGTTGGCCCTTGCCCGCCAATTGTGAATCGGTAGTTATGGCAGTTTTGTTTCGTGAATTTGGCAGTTTTAGAAGCTTGGATGCATAATTGTTAGTGCTGTCGACCTCTAGCAGATGAAAGTGTGGTGCATTTTGAAACGTGTCCATGAAAAATTTGCCGATGAAGAAAGAACGAATTTAATAGAATGCATTCTACATTTGGAGAATAAAGCAAGATTATGAAAAAGAACAGTAAGGTTGAGGTTGGAGACGACGAGTTGTTGATGTCAATTATTGAAGGTTTAGAGGAGGTAAAGGGTAATGATATTGCGGTGATGGATTTGAGGGAATTGGATGGTGCTATGGCGAATTTCTTCGTTTTATGTTCAGGTACTAGTACTACTCAAGTTGAGGCATTGTCAAGAAAGGCAGAAGAGTTCACTAAAGAGAATTTGGGGGAACGTCCAAGGAGAGTAGAAGGCGTTCGAAATGCGCAATGGGTTTTAATGGATTACTTCACCATTGTGGTTCATATTTTTTACGAGCCGGTTCGTGCACATTACAATTTGGAAGAATTGTGGTCCGATGCAAAAGAGTGGAAAATGAAAAAGAAAACAACGAGAAAGAAAAAAGATGAATAATAAAAATCAGGGAAATCCTCAAGGAGGCTCAGGGAAAAGCGGTTTTAATTTCTATTGGATATATGCAATCATAGCGGTAGTGCTCATTGTACTCATGGTGTTCAATGGGGGGTCTGAAGGTGCTGAGGCCAATTATGCTCAAGTGAAATCATGGGCTGAGGGAAAACTAATCACACGAATTGAATACAACGGTACGCAGGGAGTAGTTTTTTTGAATGATCAGGGTAAATCATCATTGAAGGGTCAGTACCCCGAGTCAAAAAGTGTTATGGGGTCTCAATCGAATGGTGAGTTTTGGTTCAATATTCCACCGAGTGATCACTTTGTGGAAGAATTGTATTCCTTGTCTTCTTCAAACGGATTTGAAATGCGATATCAACCTCCTAATGAAACAGCACAAAGTTTAATCTGGTGGTTAATTGCCTTGGGAGTAATGATTGCAGCATGGACCTTCATCATGAGAAGAATGTCTGGTGGCGGTGGTGGCGGTGGTCAAATTTTCAATATTGGAAAGTCAAGGGCTCAACTATTTGAAAAGGGAAAAGGAACGAATATCACGTTCAAGGATGTAGCTGGCTTGGAGGGCGCAAAACAGGAGGTTCAAGAGATTGTAGATTTCCTAAAAAACCCCAAAAAATATACAGAGCTTGGCGCGAAAATACCAAAGGGAGCTCTTTTGGTAGGACCTCCGGGGACAGGTAAAACCTTATTGGCCAAGGCCGTAGCAGGAGAGGCGCAGGTTCCATTCTTTTCATTGTCAGGTTCAGATTTTGTTGAAATGTTTGTTGGCGTTGGTGCAAGCCGAGTTCGTGATTTATTCAGACAAGCGAAAGAGAAATCGCCTGCAATAATATTCATTGATGAGATTGATGCGATTGGAAGAGCCCGTTCAAAAAATTTGAATTACGGTAGTAATGATGAGCGCGAGAATACACTGAATCAACTCTTAACCGAGATGGATGGATTCGGCACGAATTCAGGTATTATTATTTTGGCTGCTACGAACAGGGCTGATATTCTAGATAAAGCACTTCTTCGCGCCGGAAGGTTTGATAGACAAATTTATGTGGATATGCCCGATATGAAGGAACGGGTGGAAGTATTTAATGTTCATTTGAAGAATGTAAAAACAGATCCAACAGTTGATGTTGAGTTTTTGGCTCGTCAGACTCCCGGATTCTCTGGGGCGGATATTGCCAATATCTGCAATGAAGCGGCATTGATAGCAGCACGTCGTGGTGCAAGTGTTGTAGAAAAGCAAGATTTCTTAAATGCTGTAGATCGCATCATTGGTGGTCTTGAAAAGAAGAATAAAATAACAACTCCCGATGAGAAAAAGGCCATTGCCTATCATGAATCGGGACATGCATTGGTTTCGTGGTTGTTGGAATTTGCTTCTCCATTGGTGAAGGTTACAATTGTGCCACGTGGCAGATCGCTCGGAGCCGCATGGTATTTACCAGAAGAACGTCAAATTACAACTACCGATCAAATTTTAGATGAAATGTGCGCTACCCTTGGAGGAAGAGCTGCAGAACAGGTTGTTTTTGGTAAAATTTCAACAGGAGCCTTATCTGATTTAGAGAAAGTAACCAAACAGGGTTATGCAATGGTTTCCATATACGGACTAAATGAACGCATTGGAAATAGAAGCTACTATGATAGTTCGGGTGAGGGTGGCTTTACAAAGCCATATAGTGATGAAACGGCGCGTGTTATAGATGAAGAGGTGAGTATTATTATAGAAAAGTCCTATGCGCGTGCAATTGATTTAATAGCTGGGCACCGAAATCAATTAGATGAATTAGCCGCCTTATTACTTGAGAAGGAAGTTATTTTCAAAGAAGATTTGGAACGTATACTTGGAGTACGACCTTATATTGATCGCCAGTCTCAAATAGACCAAGCAGAGAAAGATGCCGGTTTGAAGATTGAGGCTGTTGCGAACACCACTGAAGAGGAAAGTGATTCTAGTTCTGAGGAATCGAAAGATGAGGAGGCAAAGAATGACGGATTCCATTTCGATTTAGACAACGATAAAATAGATGGTGGTTCAACCAATGAGTAATCTAGCGACTCGATCTGTAGTAGGTTTTGTATTCAGCATTGTTGTAATAGGATCTGCATTTGCTGGTCCTTACATGTTCTCTGTTTTATTTGGATTTTTCGCTGTTAAAGGTTTGCAGGAATTTATTCGCATGGTGCTTCCCAATCTGAGGAAATCTTTGAGGAGAATTGCACTTGTCTGGGGCGGATTATTTTACTTATTACTTGTTGGAAGTATTTTGTTTCATTGGCCATTCCAACTTCTATTGGTCATACCAATCATTTGGGTGCTGCTTTTAACATTGGAAATGATTCGAGTAAACGCAGACTTTATTCATGAAATGGCGGTTTTGCTTTTCGGTCTTTTTTATGTGGTGATGCCCTTTGCTTTATTGCTTATTTTCTCAAATTGGGAAGGAAATCATTTTAACCCTTGGCTACCTTTTGGTTTATTTGGAATTCTTTGGATAAATGACAGTGGCGCTTATTTTTTCGGAAGGTTTTTGGGAAAGCATAAATTACATGAACGCGTCTCACCGAAGAAGACTTGGGAGGGATTGATTGGAGGGATGTTGACCGCGATTGTTTTGGGTTTTTTTGTGACAGACATTATTCCATCAGGTTTGAACAGAATGGATTGGGTGTTTATTTCAATAATAATAGCCATTTTCGCCAACATTGGTGATTTGGTAGAATCACAGATCAAACGTATTCGTGGAGTTAAGGACTCGGGTAAGTTGTTACCTGGGCATGGTGGTGTTTTAGATCGATTTGATGGACTTTTGTTGGCTTTACCAATGATAGTAGCTTATTTAATTATACAATTATGACAATACACAAAGAAGGGTATAAAATACTAGGAATAACCCTACTCGTATCAACGATTTTAACAGGGGCATCGGCTTTGTTGTTCTCTTCAAACTTAATTTGGATTCTAACGGCAAGTGCTTGCTTCATTGTTTTTATTTTGTTTTTGCAATTTTTTAGATTGCCCCACAGAACGAATAGAAGCCTAGATGGTGAATTAGTTGCACCGTGCGACGGGAAAGTTGTAGTTATAGAAGAGGTGGAAGAAACCGAGTATTTCAAAGACAAGAGAATTCAAGTTTCAATCTTTATGTCACCTTTAAATGTGCATGCAAATTGGACAGCTGTTGATGGTGAAGTTACTTTTTTCAAGTACCATCCCGGTTTATTTTTAGTTGCATGGCATCCCAAAAGTAGCACTGAAAACGAGCGTACTACAGTTGTAGTTAAAGCGTCAAATAACAAAGAGGTTTTAATGCGACAGATCGCGGGTGCAGTTGCACGTCGGATAGTTTGGTATGTTGATAAGGGAAGTAGATTGAAAAAAGGGGATCAATTTGGTTTTATCAAATTCGGTTCACGTATTGATTTATTTTTTCCTTTAGGTACAGAAATTAAGGTAAACATTGGAGATGTAACCGTTGGAAATGAAACGGTCATAGCGAAATGGTAAGGAATAGGAACAATAAAAAAGGGTCCCGCGGGACCCTTTTTTTTTCTAATTATTCTTAGTTGTTTGGAGCACCACCTTGCTCTTTCACAGGAGCACCACCTGGAGTGCCTGTTGGAGCTGGAGCGTTTGGGTCAGCTTCTACAGTTCCTTTAATACGTACAACTTTTACAGGTTCGTTGACTGCATTTGAGTTGATTGTAACACTTTTGTTAATGGCACCTGCACGTTTTGTATCGTATTTTACTTGAATGCTTGAAGAACCTCCGGGTAAAATGGGCGTAGTGTCACATGTTGGTACTGTGCATCCGCATGAACCTTTACACTTGCTTAGGATAAGCGGCTCGGTTCCTACATTTGTTACTTTGAACTCACATGCTCCGTTTCCGCCATAAGCTACAGTTCCGTAATCATGCACTTCTTTGTCAACAGCAATAGCTGGACCAGTTACAACTTGAGTTTGAGCATTGCTAGCTACTGTAAGAGCCAGAACAGCTACGATAGAGAAAAATAATTTTTTCATTGGATATAGTTTTTTTTTGATTATTCGATGACTTCACCTTTAATGGTTAAGACGGTAGGTTTGTTTTCAGGATTATTCCAGTTTACCATAACAGTTTTTTGAAATGGCCCCATTCTATTTGTGTCGTAATGAACTGTAATTGTTTGACTTTTTCCAGGTTCAATAACAGAATTAGAGTCACACTTTGGAGTGGTGCATCCGCAAGAACCTTGACAAGAAGAAATAATTAAATTTTGATCTCCGGTATTAAAAAGTTCGAAAGTGCAGTTCCCATCAGAAGCTTTTTTGATTTGCCCAAAGTCATGCTCAATTTTGTCCGGTGTCAACATGGGCGCGCCAAATGTAGAAATTTTACCAGGCTGAGCTTCTGCACAACCGGTAATTCCGAGAGTGAAAATACTTATTGCTAGGAAAAATAAAGTTTGTTTCATGGTTTTTTTGAATTTGTCAGTGCATCACTAAAAACGTGCCAACTTCGTTGGAATCTTTTGTTTTCAAAAATAATAAATAAGTCCCCTCGGCCAAGTGGCTTGTCTCAATTGTGTAGCGATCTGAATTTATGAAATATGTTCCCAACGATTTTCCTGTGATGGAGAGTATTTCAATTTGGTTGCCGGCTTGATTCAGTATTGAAATGTCAAAGTTAGCTGGGTTTGGATAAAACGTTAAGTGCGGACCCACAGAAGCCTGTTCTTCTTCGACCTGTATAACTTGAATGAAGTTTTCTGCGCTGCATCCGAATTCATTAATATAGGTTGCACTGAAAAATGTTCCGTACAGCGTATCAACCGAAACAGTTCCGCTCAGAGTAACGGTGCCATCAATTAACCAGCTGGTATTGGATTCAATAAGACAATTCAAACAACTTAAGGTATCACCGTCTTGGACCAATTCAGGCTGGGTGCCACCATTTGCCTCAATAATTAAAGCTGGACTTTCAAAATAGGAACCAGCGAGGTCGCAAGTTAAAAAAGCATTGTAATTATTGGTTGAATTGTATGTGTAGTTATATGAATTGGAAGGCGGTAAGAGGATGTTGCCTAGCTGATCACTCACATTGAGTATACAATTCAAGCCTTCTAAATTTTCCGTATTGTTATTGAAACTCACAGCCATGGGAATACATCCAATTTGTACGTTGGAGGTAAGAACGGGATGAATTAATAAAATACTGTCGCTCATATTTGAAATGCAGCCAAAATTGTTCACTGTTTGAGCAGAGAAATAACCATTCAAATATTGTCCACTTATATAGGTAGAAAGGTTCAAGCTGCTAACTCCAATGAGATTTTCGGAAAGGTAATATGAAGTGGGTTGGTTATTACAATTGGCGCAAATTACTGCGCCATATTGCCCCTGTAATACAGGTGTTTCTGGTGTTGGATAAATTTCAAACGATGTTCCGGTTGCGGAATAAGTATCTCCGGACACGCTGCATTGAATTTCAGGTGTATATACATTACTTGTTTCAATCACGATATCTATCGACTCATTGAAATTGTAGGAATTTCCATCTCCAGGAAACAAGGTACAACTCATGCCCTCGTAAAACGGAGTTGTATTGATAAAAGTGATGGTGTCATTCGGACAAAATGCGTTTGTATTGGAAGTGAAAGTGGGGTGCAGAATAAACACGGAATTTGAGGCCGTAGTGCATCCGAATTCATTTGTTATTTCCGCGGAATAGTTACCACTTTGTGTTGTTGTGAACGGATTCCCCCCTTCTATAATATTCCCTTCAAGGAACCAAGTAAGTGAGTCGCTCTCTTGAATGTTGTACGCTGTTATTTGATTCGTATTCGTTAAAAGTTGTGGCACAAGAGGAGCTGAGTTAATGTGAACCGTATAAGTATTTGCTTCTTGCACGATTCCGCTTGTGCAAGAAAGTGTTACACTCGCTGTTCCTGAGTAATCGTATGGTATGGTAATAGTCTGATACGGATTCAGTGAATAGCTTGGTCCCCCATTGAATGTAGTTAATTGGCAGTATGTGTTTGGTAAAGGATCTGTGGTGTTCGTAAAAGTGATATTGTCGCCGGGACAAATGGCGCTTGGATCGAATGATAGCGTTGGCTGTATTACATTCATAGTTGTTGATTGTGATATACAACCGAAGCTATTTGTATAATAAGCGCCGTAGGTTCCACTTTGATATATTCCATTGATAAACGTGCTAATTGAAGGAGAGCTCAAGTTCAAATTCACATTATCGAGAAGCCAATTCACTGAGTTTCCTTGACTATTGGTTGTAGAAACAATTCCAAAATCACTGGTAAGTATGGGAGAGGCTGGATTTGGGAAAATGATGGCGTCATTGGAAATAACTTGGGAATAAATATTTCCCTGATGACACGTAAGAACACCGGGGTAGGTTCCTGCGTTATTTAACACAATTGAAAGCGTTTCGCCAAAATCAATGGGATAAACATTGTTATTTACTGATAATTCACACGTGGTGTTCGTTATAAAATCTGTTGTGTTTGTGAACTGAACCGCGAGAGGAGCACAGCCTTGATTGTTCGATACCAAAATGGAAGACTGTAACACAGAAACACTTCCTTCATGACTCGAACAGCCATATTGGTTCGTAAGAATAGCGGAATAAACTCCGTTTTGATAGGCATTGTTGAAGTAGGTACTAATGCTTGTCGGGTTGTTGTTCGTGCTTAGAATTTCTCCGTCTAAAAACCAAGTAATGTCGCAATTTTGAGGGTTGGAAATCGAAACAAGATTGTTCTGTGTAGTGAGTATTGGGGTTGAAGGTGCATTGTATGTTTCTATCATCCACACTTCATTTGTGAAATACTCTTGACCATTGGAACTACAATACAAAGTAGGAGAGAACGAGCCTGCCGTTTCAAAAATATACGATGCTGAGTTTTCAAAAAGAATGAATCCCTCCTCAGCATTGAATTGCAGATAGCAGGTCACATTTTCAGAAATTCCGGTTGTGTTAGTGAATTCAACTTGATGAGGTATGCATCCGCCATTTGAGCTTAGTTGAATCTCTGGTATAACAATAAAAATTGCTTCAGAGTTAGAACGACATCCAAAGGAGTTTGTGGCTTGAACCAAATAGTTGCCATTCGCATTCAATGATTCATTCAAGATGAAGTAATTCAATGTGTCATTTTGAATTGAAGTTTGAAGTCCGTTTAAAAACCAAGAGTAGTTCAAATCTGACTGTGTGTTTGCAACGAAAAGAAGCTGGTCATTTAAAACAATTGGAGTTTCAGGGTTTGGGTGAACTGTGATTGTTGAAGTTGTAGTTAAAGTGGTGTCGCCTTGCGTATAAAAAAGAGTAATCAAATATTCACCGGGTGTGGAGTAGCTGTGCATGTAGTGACTCATGCAGACGTATTCTTCTGTCCCATCGCCAAAATCAATCAAGCAAGTATTATCGGCGCTAAAGGATGTTTGATTGAATATATTGGCTGTGAAGTTCTCGCAAATTTCGGAGTCTTGTATCTCGAGGGTTGGTGTGTTGTATTGGCAACTATAATCATTTGTATTTGCAATGGGATTGAAGTTATTTGCTTGTGAATCTGTACACCCGAAGAAAATGCAGCTTCCATCATCAACATTTGCCTGTGGGTCGAAATTATTGGCATCAGATGCAGTGCAGCCTAGGTATTGACATGAACCGTTGTTCAAATTGGCTTGAGGGAAATAATTGTCTGCCGATGGGTCGGTACATCCCGAGATGATGCAACTTCCATCATTGAAATTCGCATTTGGATTGTAATTATCTGCAATTAATAGTGTGCATCCAGGATAAAGACAGGTGTTGTTGTTTGTATTGGCTGAAGGATTGTAATTGGATGCCGTAGGGTCTGTACAACCAAGAACAATGCAGGTCCCATTATCTTGGTTGGCATTGGGATTATAGTTTTCTGCTAGTGGATTGGTGCAGCCTACAATGATGCAACTACCATCATTTAAATTGGCTTGGGGATCGAAGTTAATTGCTACTGGGTTTGTACAACCAGAGAAGAGGCAAGTTCCACTGTCTTGGTTGGCTTGCGGATTGTAATTGTCAGCAGCAGGATTTGTACAACCTGGGTAAATACAAGAACCATTGTTTTGGTTGGCTTGTGGATTGTAATTCGCGGCAGTGGGGTCTGTGCAGCCGGGATAAATGCATGATCCATTGTTTTGGTTGGCTTGAGCATTGTAGTTCGATGCGATGGGGTCAGTGCAACCTGGATAAATACAAGTTCCGTTGTTTAGGTTTGCTTGAGCATTATAATTAGACGCAATGGGGTCAGTGCAGCCAGGGTAAATGCATGTTCCGTTGTTTTGATTGGCCTGAGGGTTATAATTGGCAGCTAATGGATCTGTGCAACCGGGGTAAATACATGATCCGTTGTTTTCATTTGCTTGAGGATTGTAGTTACTAGCAAGTGGATCTGTGCATCCAGGGAAAATACACGAACCATCATTTTGATTGGCTGTAGGGTTGTAATTCGCAGCAAGAGGATTGGTACAGCCATAATAAATGCAAGTGCCATTGGAAACTGTTGCAGATGAATTGAAGTTATCTGCATTTGGATCGGTACAACCAGGAATGATACATGAGCCATCATTGACCGTTGCAAGTGGATTGTAATTGGTAGCAAGGGGGTTCGTGCAACCCAATAGAGTACATGTGCCATTGTCCCAAGT
>VGFR01000019.1 GCA_016868835.1 Bacteroidota bacterium
ATAGACAAATGCCGCCGACAAAAAGTGTAAGTAAGAGAATGGCAGCAATTTTATTTTTATTTTTCATATGTCCAAGTTGTTCCGTCTTTTGAATCGTTCAGTTGAATAGCTAATTTTTTTAGTTCATCACGAATCAAATCTGAAGTGTGGTAATCTTTATTCTCCTTGGCTTTTTGTCTCAATTGAATTATTAATTGCATGAGATGATCTGTAGAATCATTTGCAGATTCATTCGACTCTTCTTTCAATCCCAATACATTGTGAACAAGTTCATGAATAAATGTTTTAAGATCACTCAAGGTTGATTGTGTGAGTGACATTTTTTTATCGAAACAAGAGTTAATGACCTTCACAACTTCAAATAAATGCGCCACAAGAATGGGCGTATTGAAGTCATCATTCATAGCTTCATAGCAATTCGATTTAAACGCTACAAAATTGAACTCATTAGTCTCGCCTGGCGAGCATTTATCAATTTTTGCTATTGCTTCCATGAGGCGATGGTATCCTTTTTCCGCCGCTTTTAACGCCTCATTACTAAAATCCAATGTGCTTCTGTAATGCGCTTGCAGCATGAAGAAGCGAACCACCATGGGAGAATAACCTTGATCGAGTAGGGGGTGCTCACCTGCAAAAAGTTCATGCGGAAGAAAAGAATTGCCTAAAGACTTAGACATCTTTTGTCCGTTCACCGTTAGCATGTTACCGTGCATCCAAACGTTCACAGGCTTATGTCCGCAACAAGCGGTGTTTTGCGCAATTTCCGATTCGTGGTGTGGGAATTTTAAATCCATTCCACCGCCGTGTATGTCAAACGTTTCACCCAAATATTTTGTACTCATGGCAGAACATTCCAAGTGCCAACCTGGAAAACCTTCTCCCCAAGGTGAAGGCCAGCGCATGATATGTTCAGGAGAAGCTTTTTTCCAAAGTGCAAAATCAGCGAAGAATCGTTTTTCTTCTTGACCATCTAGTTCTCTGGTGTTTTCAATAAGTTCATCAACATTTCTGCCGCTCATTTCACCATACGGATGAACGTTTTTGTATCTCTGAACATCGAAGTATACACTTCCATCAACCTCATATGCAAAGCCGTTGTTGAGTATGGTTTCTATCATCCGAATTTGCTCACTGATGTGTCCTGTTGCAGTGGGCTCAATGCTCGGAGGAAGTGTGTTGAAATGTGAAAGCATTTCATGAAAATAGAGCGTGTATTTCTGAACAATTTCCATAGGTTCCACCTGCTCAATTTTGGCTTGTGCACCAATGCGATCTACTCCGTCATCAAATTCTGTGGTTATGTGTCCAACGTCGGTTATGTTTCGTACATACCTTACCTTGTAACCAAGATGTAGAAGATATCGATACACAATATCAAAAGTCACGAAAGTCCTGCAATTGCCCAAGTGAGCGTAATTGTATACAGTTGGTCCACAAACGTATAAACCCACAAAGTCTTTGTGGATAGGTTCGAATTTTTCTTTGTTCCGACTTTGACTGTTGTATATGCTCAACTCTTTCATGCTACAAAGAAACAAACGATTATACATAAAAAAAAACCCCGCCTCTCACCGCGGGGTTTATTTTTTCACTCCTCTTAGTTGACCATTACAAAGTAGCTTTTGTGATGTGCGCTAGACCTATGTGTTTACCTCTTTTGTATACTTCTACGAGGTCTAATGTACCGCTTTCGTTGTAGTGGAATATTTTTCCGTCGAATAACTTACCATTTTTGAAGATACCGCTCACAGCTACGTTGCCGTTCGCATCATAAAGAACATTTGCACTGTCTGGACTGAAAGGTATAGCTTCATTGGTTACCAACTCTGGGTCTACTTCAACACCTGCACCAGACTCAAGAGCTTCACCATACAATTCACCTTCCGTCGCAATTGCTACTCCGTTTTCAAAAACGGTTTCAGCCACTAAATTTCCTTTTTTATCATATCTGGCACAGATTCCTTGCTCCAATCCGTTCTCAACGTTTACTTCAATAGCTAATTGTCCATTTTCAAAGTATGTGCGTTGGAATCCAGATCTTTTACCTTCAGTATTGAATTGGAAGTGCTGGTGAATGCTACCGTTTTCAAAGTATCTGAAGAATTCACCTTTATTTTTTTTGTTTATCCACTGACCCATTTCTTGAATTTGACCATTTGAGAAGTAAGTCTTGTAATCTCCACGAATTTCACCGGCTACGTATGTTAATTCAGAAATCACGGTTCCACTTGCGCTGTATGTTAACCATACGTCTTCTTTTACGTCATTCATGAATTTTCCAACTTCGTAACCATTCGCCAAAGAGACTTTCCACACGCCTTGTTTCATGCCGTTTAAGTCTACAGTATTGTAATTTGTTTCGATGTTTGTAGCGAAGCTGTTTACTGTGATGATCGCTACTGAAAGAGAGGTAAGCAATGTTTTCATTTTGTGTTTTTTTAAAGGAGTTATATTGGTTTAACGCCCACACCAAATGAAAGGTTACATTTTTTAAGAAATTCTCTTTTTTATTTCTGAAAGCATTGTTTTTACAAGAGTTTCAAGTGGAAAATTTATTTTCCAATTCCAATCCTTTTGTGCTTGTGTGTCATCTATACTGTTGGGCCAAGAGTCAGCAAGCTGCTGTCTGAAATCGTCATAATAGGAAATTTCAAATGTTGGAATGTGCTTTTTAATTTCATTCGCGAGTTGTGCCGGCGTAAAACTGACTCCAGCCAAGTTATATGCACCTCGTATTTGAATATTCTCTATTGGCGCTTCAATGAGTTCAATGGTAGCCCGAATAGCATCATCCATCATCATCATGGGCAATGCTGTATTTGGTTGCAAGAAACAAGAATATGATCCCTTCTCTATGGCTGCGTAAAAAATATCTACCGCGTAGTCAGTAGTTCCTCCGCCTGGAGCAGACTTGTATCCGATTAAACCAGGATAGCGTATACTTCTGACGTCTACACCGTATTTCAGAAAATAATACTCGCACCAACGTTCTCCTGCTTGTTTACTAATACCATAAACCGAAGTGGGCTCCATTATGGTTCGTTGAGGTGTCTCGTCCAACGGAGTAGTAGGTCCAAATGCTGCAATGGAACTTGGCCAGAACAATTTAATTTTAGTCTCTTTGGCTATTTCAAGAATATTCAATAAGCCCTCCATATTCAGCTTCCACGCATACATCGGATTTTTTTCACCGGTGGCACTCAATAATGCTGCAAGTTGATACACCTCAGTAATGCCTTTTTCAACTACGAGCTGATGCATGGCTTCTTTATCCAGCGCGTTCAACTGTGAATAGTTTCCGGCGTTATTCGGTATTGTAGAGGTCTCATGTATATCTGCGCCCCAAACGTTATCCATTCCCAACTTGTATTGAAGCATTTCTAATAATTCAATTCCTATTTGACCTCGAGAGCCAATGACAAGTGCTTTGCGCATAGTAAATATTAAGTGGCTCCAAAAATAAGCAGGTCAATGTAATTTTGAGCCATGAAAATTCCACAAGTGCATATGGGTGATTTTGATTACGACTTACCCGAGTCTCAAATTCGAAAGCGACCCTTAGAAGTTCGCTCCCAATCTAGGCTGGTCATACAAAAAGACAGTGAGGTATATTTTCATGATGCATTCGAACATTTGAATAAATACTTGAACCAAGGAGATATGATCATTGGAAATGCCTCTAAGGTTGTTCCCGCGCGAATGTTTTTTCAAAAGGAGTCCGGAGCTGTAATTGAAATTTTATGCTTAAGCCCACATGAAATGCCTTATGCAGAGGCATTTTCTCAAACCACGAAGGTTACATTCAGCGCATACATTGGTAATTCAAAGAAATGGAAGACAGGCACGGTGACCTGTACATTGAATAACCTCACTATTACAGCAGAGAGAAAAGGAAGTACAAAAGATGCTTTCATTATTGAGTTTTCATGGAATCACAGCATTCCCTTTTCTCAGGTTTTGGAAGCATGTGGGAAAGTTCCTATTCCGCCTTATTTCGAACGTGAGGAAGAATTGGTTGATCGTTCAAGATACCAAACAGTATTCGCCAAATGGGAAGGTTCAGTAGCTGCGCCAACGGCCGGGTTGCATTATGATCAATTGGTCTTGGAAAGACTGAAAAGCGGTGGAGTTAACTTTGAATATTTAACATTGCACGTGGGCGCAGGTACGTTTAAACCAGTTACAACAGATGTAATCTCCGGACACGAAATGCACAATGAATCTTTTGAAGTTTCAAAAGAGCTCATTCAACAACTGATTGAAGCGAAAGGAAAACGCATAGCTGCAGGTACCACCTCTCTCAGAGCTTTGGAGTCACTTTATTGGTTGGCATACCTGCTTCGATCAGGAGATAGATCTATGTTCATTCCGCAGTGGCTCCCTTATCAGCATGATCTGCAGTGGACAGGCAATGACGCTCTGATTTATTTGCTTCAGTATATGAATGAAAATGGACTCGCTCACCTTGCTGCAAAAACGGAAATATGCATTGTGCCAGGATACGAATTCAAAATTTGCCAGGCACTACAGACGAATTTCCATCAACCCAAAAGCACACTACTTCTTCTGATAGCTGCTATTTTAGGTAAAGAATGGAAGAATTTATACGCATTTGCAATCCAAGAAAAATTGGCATTCTTGAGCTATGGTGATACCATGCTTCTTGATATAAAATAAAAAAGGGGGCAGAGCCCCCTTTTTAATATTTGTACAAATTAATTTCTTGGAACAAAACGGTTGTCTTTGATTTCAGCCGCTTCTTTGAGTGAATTAAATATCAAGAAGGAAGCACCGCGACGTGTATTTTCTGTTAAACGTTTCTTTTCAGATGCGTAATTATCTACAGACGCAGTTGTTGCTACATCAGCGGCACGTTGAATAACGTAGATTCCACCTTTCCCTTCTATAGCTGCAGATATATTTCCAGTTGGTAATCCAAAGCAAACACCAATAACCGCATTCTCTTGCTCATTAACTCCTGAACCTGGAATGTTGCTCATATTCATACTCATATTTTCTGCTTGCTTAACTGTAACACCTACCTTACCTGCTATTTCTTCCATCGAAGAGCCAGTCATTAATGCCATGTATTTTTCAGCTTTCTTCTTTTTGATGACTTCTTTTTTCACTTTGTCATATGCATTACGAAGTGAAGGAACACCCTGCTCACGTACTTCCATTACACAAGCAATAACCCAACCGTTATCAGTAAGGAAGGGTTGAGAAATTTTTCCTTCTTCGATATCAGTCGTGTAAGCCCATGAAATGATCTCACCAGCGTTTTGAATTCCAGTAATTGCAACGGCTTCAGGACGCACGTTAGGAGCTGTTGTTAAACCATTGTATTTTTCAATTGCACCTTTTCGGAAACTTGCACTGTCTCCATGCTCTTGAATGAATTGCATGGCCGTTCGTTGCGTTTCTTTGCGTGTTGCACCACTTGGTGTCATTTCTTTTTCTACAGAAGCGTAGTAAGTTACAGGGACAAGGTTGCCCTTTTTCGTTACTTCAATCAGGTGAGTTCCAAACTGAGATTCTACGATTTGTAAATCACCAATTTTCCCGTTGAAACATGCATTTTCAAACTCGGGAACCATAGCACCTCTTCCAAATGTTCCAAGATCTCCACCCTTCACGGCTGAACCTTTGTCAGTACTTATTTTAGCTGCAACCTCTGCGAAATTTTTCTTAGCTAAGATTTCTTTCTTAACAGAATCGGCCTTGGCTTTACCAGCAGCACCCTTTTCACTGAAGAGAATGTGACGAGCAGTTACAGAGTCTGCTTCTGTGCCTCTGAAAGTTACTTTTGCAAGCTTTGCAGTACCACCCGCGAAAACGGGTCCCACAACTTTGCCAATGCTGTCTACCATCATTTGTGTGTTGAAAGGTTCAGGGAAACTTCCATTGGTATATTTTACTTTAGAGGTGCCCGGAATAGAGCTATGTGTTGCTGCATACAACGAGTCTGCTGCGGCATTTTTTCCAGCTGCAAATTCGGTGGTTAAAGCAGTTAAAGACGAAATTACATCTGCAGAATCTTTCGCAGACGCTGCAATTGGAATGGTTAAATAAGCAAGTGTTCTTGATCTCTCTTGTTTAAAATCTCTATCGTTTTTGTGTTCGTTGTAGTAGTTTTCAATATCTTCTTCTGTCCATGAAATTTCACCTTCCATGATTTCAGAATAAGGCTTAACTACATAAACAATGCTTGCTTTGTTGTTGGCTTGGTTAAAAGCATATTTAGCGTCAAGTGAATTAACATATCCACCCTTCGAAACCAATCCATCGTATTTCTGACGAAGGCGCTTCATGCGAATAAGCTCTTTGTAGCCTTCTGCATCGGCTTTATCCATTTCTTCAAAGTTTGTACGAAGTTGGTCGTGGAATGGAATAGAGTCTTTTCCGCCGTAAAAAGTACTCAATACATATGGGCTAATGAAATTACCAAACATGATTTCATCTAACTCTTCGTCAGAAATTTCCAGACCAAGTGCTTCAAATTCTGGTTGAAGTAATGTGGTTTCAACCATATTCGTCCACACGTCATTTTCTAGACCATGTGCTTGAGAATTCTGGTAGCTGAATAATTTCGCTTGACGCTGAAGCGCGTTTTGCCAAGTTGTTTCATCAATGGTCTCTCCGTTGATTTCGCCCACCGGTGTGGAACCAAAAATTGAGAAACCGTTGTCTCCTGTAAGCATAGCTTGAAGCACAAATAATAATAGAACAACAACGCCAACTACGAGACTGATGACGCCATAACTACGGATACGTGAAATAATAGCCATATAAGTATGGTTTTGAATTTAGGAGTGCGAATATCGGAAAAATCAGTGGAAAAATGAAATTATTCTTCAGTTCTCCCCATTTTCGACCTTAACCCGAATGCGCTCTATTCGATTTGCATTCACGGCGAGTATGGTGAACTCGAAATGAGGTGTAAGAATGACCTCATTTAATTCCGGAAATCCTTGATTAATCGCCAGAATTAATCCGCCCAACGTGTCATAATCTTCGTCAGATTCGGGTAGATTCAAGTGGTATTTTTCGTTAATGAACTTCACGTCTAAACGTGCTGAGAATTCATAAATGCCATCTGCCAACTCAATTTCCACAAATTCAGTGGTGTCATGTTCATCCTCTATTTCTCCTAAAATTTCTTCAATGATATCCTCAAAGGTGATTAATCCTGCCGTGCTGCCAAACTCGTCAACTACAACAGCCACTGATTTTTTGTCCTTTTTGAATACTCGAAGAATTTCATTTGCAGGCATGGCTTCAGGTATGATTGCAATTGGACGAAGGGTCTCAAGTATCGATTGGGGTGACTTAAAACAATCACTGAAATGCACGTATCCAATTAATTGATCTATGCTATCTCGATGCACCAATATTTTGGAAAGTTTCGTTTCCATGAAACGCTCTTTCATTAACTCGATGGGCATGCCAACTTCAAGTGAAACAATTTCATTTCTTGGAACCATGCAATCTCTTGCTTTTACTGATTTGAAATCTAAAGCATTTTGAAAAAACTGAATTTCTAAATCAATTTCACTTGCACTTGGTGTTTTACCAGTAGCATTTTCTAAGAAATGATTCAAATCGGTTGTTCCAAAAACCAAAGGAGCTTCTTTCAAACGGTCTCTGGTAATGAGTAAAATAACGGCGTTACTTAATTTGGTGAATAGAAAGGCAAAGATGAATAAAACACCGTACCAGAGCGCAAGTGGCAAGGCTAATCTATTAAGCCATACATTCGGATTCGAAGAGAAAATAGCTTTGGGAATAAATTCTCCAAAAATGAGAACTACCAAAGTTGAAACTATGGTTTGAATGAATAAGACAGAATAAGCATTTTCAAAAAAATTGCTTAATCCAATTTCTAATGCCCCTCCGAATCTCAACCCAAAAACAACCAATGCAATGTTGTTCCCAATGAGCATAGAAGCAATGAAATATTTTGGCTTGTTTTGAAAATAGGAGAGAATTCCTGCCCCTGAAACGCCTTGTTTTTTATCTAGTTCAATTTTTAATTTATTGGCAGTTAAAAAAGCGATTTCTATTCCTGAGCAAAATGCAGAACCTAGCAGAGTAAGCAGTATGATGAATATGTCACTCATCGCTCTTGTTCATGTTTTTTCATTTTTTTATACATCCCCCAACGAAATAAAAGCCACATCAATGAAATGGCAGGAATGAAAAAATGCGAATAGGCGTGCTCCCAACCATCAACAGCCAAAACATAAATTGAAAATGCCAATGAAGCAACCACTACAATGGCCCAAAAGATGAGAACTATTTCAGTTATTTTGTTGTTCATGTGGTTTTTATTTTTGATTGAAATCTCCAGAGGTTTGTAAAATTTCATATTCAGTAAAGGAGGCGTTACTGCGCATGCCTACTCCCTGAATGATGCTGTTTTCAGTAGTAATTTTAACCGGTTCTTTTGTAAATACAATGTCATCATCAATGTTGAAAAACAACGCTGAAGTCTCTAATTTTTCGTGTTTGTAATTTTCGAGAACCAGTTGCCCAGTGGTCCAAAACGTGTTTGACTTTTGAGAGAAAATAGCCTCGTTTCCTGTCATAGTTCCTGTATATGCGCCGGTGGAATCATAAAACTGAATGACATAGGGCTTCGGACAAATTAAATAGGTGCTGTCATTGGCATATTGATCAAGCTGCTGCGCTTGAACCTCTGTACGAACAACACCATTTAAACTGTAGCGGTAGGTGCAGTTGAATGAACTTTGAATAGGAACAAGCTTGGGGTCGGTAATGGCTTTTATTTCCGATATGTTGTTCTCACAAGAACAGAGTAAGAGAACAGTCAAATACAGAGTAATAATACCGATGTGCTTAATCATATTTTCTGCGTAAGAACCATTTCTCAAAAGGCCTCATAACAAATCCAACTTGAAAGCTGGCGTAATTCTCAGATATGGTAGATCCCACTTGGCCAACCTGTCCGAACTCTGCACTCAAACATATAGAGCTTGAAGTTTTACTGGCAGGGAAGGGAAGTTGGAACCCACATGAAACTGCTCGCATTTGCAGTTGTTCTTCGTTAATTCCAAAATACAGGTCTTGTTTAAATGCGCCAATGCGATAAATGCCATGGTCAGCAGTTAATCCATTACCATCTTGATATTCCAGACCTATTCCCATGTGTGTTGATTTATAAAACTGCTGATTACTTACTTGAATGACTTCATTAGCAAGTCCAGTCCAATCTTGAATTCGGTATGAAGTACTAATTAAAACTGCACCATTCTTCTTGAATTCATGACGAATGTTGGCACCGAACTCTATTTTCATGGGCATCTGAAATACTAAGCCTGTGTAGGTAGTATCCAATATTGTTGCACTTGTAACCTCAACACCGTTCACATTTCTGGTCAATTGACTGATTTCTTGATTACTCACAGAGAAGTCATTTTGTATTTCGAAGGTGCCTGCCAATGTTCCGTGTGTAGATCTCAACGCTTTTCCTTTGTCTTGAACAACATGCAATGGGAAGTTGTAGATGATGCCTACTGATGGATTGGCATCTTTGACTACCAATCGGTCAGTTACCTTGCTGTTATAAATGGTAGAATTATTGAAATTAACACGATCCACTCTCAAAATAGAACCAAATCGATAATTCAAATTCGCACCTACACTAATGCTATGCGTCTTGGTTTTGGTAGAATCAACATGAAATAAAAACATGCGGGAAAGGCCAACGGAGAAATTAGAGAAACCACCTTCACCTGAATATGAATAGGTCGCATTTGTTGAGTCATTTATGGCCTGCGCATTCTCAAATTTGTATCCCACCTGTGACTCAGGTCTTAATCCCATTGCAAATCCCCATTTACTCTGCGTTCTTTTGAAACCAAACCCCATTTCACCCACTTGACCACCCCAGTACTTTTGATTCTGATTTCCATTTTGAAGGCTGGTTTGCTTTGAATATACACTTCCTTGAAAAGTGGTTTCTTTCATGAATGCGTATGATGCGGGGTTACTCAATTGTAGGTTGAAGTCGCTCGCGAGAGATACCCCAGTTCCCCCCAATGCAGCAGCTCTGGGATTAAACGAGAGGTCGGTGAAACCAATACCAAATCGGGTGTAGGGTGAATTGACTGAAATTTGAGCATCAACCTGAATCAAGATGAATACAAAAAATAGTATTGAAATGGTGTTTAGTGCTTTCACGAAATAATCTTACGTAATCCCCTCAAGGTTAAATTTTCTTCTACAAATATCGGGTATTGTAGGTGTTTCTCAAAAAAAGCTGCGTCGGCACCCGTAAATACAATTTGCAAATTTTCAAAATCGCGTGTGGCCAATTTCAAAAAACCATTGATTTCATTCAGTATGCCGAAGCTTACGCCAGCAATGAGGTTGTCATTTGTATTCTGTCCAAAGTGTTTGGAAAAATTCAATTCATTTTGAATGAAAGGTAATTTTCCAGTTCCTTCGTTCATGGCTTTATATCGCAAGTAGACGCCAGGTGAAATTGCACCCTTTACAAGTTTGTTGTTTTGACAAATGCTATAGGTAATGCATGTGCCGAAATCTACAATTATACACGTTTGATTCGGGAAGTGCTCACTCGCCGCGGCCACATTTGCCAATCGGTCGTAACCAGGTTTTCCCACGTGGTATTCATGTTCGGGGTATAAGTTATCTGGAATCTCTTGAGCCTTTGGATAGGCAAGTTGAAATTTCATTTTCAAATCCTCAGAGGCTTCACATGAAAAGAAAACCGAGTTGAACTCTTGATGCTTTTTTAATAATTCCGCGTCATTCAGTTCGAATGATCTTCCCGCTTCGAGAAGCAATTGCCCGTGAAATGTAGCCCATTTGATAGACGTATTTCCAACTTGAATGATAAGTACGTTCATATTATTGGTCACGGTCATTCAAAAGGGTAACTGTTCCTCTTCTTTCGAATAAAACACCTTGATGATTTTCAATCATGATGTGATATACATAGGCATTTTCATGCACATAATCTTTTCTCATTTCACCAGTCCATGGTGTACCATAAGATGATGTGTCGAAGATCACATCTCCCCAGCGACTGTATATGATCATCCGATATGTGGTTGTGTCGGCAAAAGAAATGACAGGAAAAAATGTTCTATTGAATCCATCAACTACAAATGCACTTGGGATCCAAATGAGTGGATCATAATCAAGGCATACACGATTACTATATGCATTGAAAACTTCTCCCGGAAAATCAGCAATGGGTAAAGAAGTTGCTTGAACACGATAACAAAATTTCCCTTCGCTTGCTATAAATTCAGAGACGTCATCATTGAAACTGTATGGTGGTGAATTAACGAAATCAACGTACGACTCAGGACTATTATCGATACTTCGGTAAAGATTGTATTGATCCACACCATTGTCCCAATTCGCATATTCCGACCAAAACAACGTGTTGTAAAAGTCTTCTTGAAAATCCTCGCCACGGAGTAAAATGGTAGTTCCAACATTTGTGGTGTCGATGAAATATCCGCAAGGATTTTTCAATATCACGCGATAACTGTATGAAAGGGATTGTGGCGACACTTCGGTATCATTAAAGGTGACTAAATTTCCCGATGATCCCGATACTTCTCCAATGGTTTCCCACTGCAATGGATCGAAAAGGTTTTGACGTTGAAATATGTAGAGGTGCGGAACGCTATTCGTTTCTGTTCTAACTGTAATATCAATGGTATCATCTGTTCGAACACTTGCTGAGGATAAATAATGAAATTGAGGCGTAGTCGGATAATTTACAACAAGCGATTGAACGTTTGAATTGCTTATACTACCGGAGCCTGAACTGGCTTGTATATAGTAATAATGAATTCCATTTGAAATGGTTATGAACGAATGCTCACCAAGCAAGTCAGAGCCTGTGTACGTTGCAACAGATGAGAAATTTACACCATCTGTGGAATGCATGATGTCATAATGATCTACAGCCCAGCCTCCATAGGCGGTCCACTCAAGTGGTATGAATTGATCACATAAGGTATAGCTTGTAGGAGAGAGAAAAATGGTGCAATTGCATACTCCGCTTGTGGGGCTTGTGTTCGGGCTCGGTGGAACTCCAGAATAACAGGTGTCTATAGCCGCCAAAAGATAACATTCACTCCCTTGATTCGGTGATGAAAGCAAGTCTATGAATTGAGTGGTGTTTCTACCAAAAATAGTATCAATTAAACTAACATTGCTGCCATTGCATGCGTAAGTAATGTAACCATCTGTATCGCCAGACGGATTTACATTCCAATTCAACTCCACTAGTCCAGTTATCGGATTAACAGAAACCGTTTGAAAGGTAGGAATGGCAGGTGCTGTTTGATCATTGAAATTTCCTCCCGCAAAATTGCTGTTGAACGAACAATTCAAATTATTGCTATAAATAATTTGGAAATTAAGATAGTCACCGCAAGTAGTTACTTCGTAATCGAAGTTAATGGCAGTACCTGGTAATGTTGCAATTAAAGTCCACGTGCCTGCCGGATATTCGAGCCATACTTCAGCATTTGTATTGGCGAGCACGGCGGCATTTGTTGTTGGCGAGTTCCAGGTGAGTTCAACAATTCCCGGGGGTGAAACACTTGCATTCGCTTCTAACAAAATATTGCAATAAACATCAGTTGAATTAAATGTGCCGAAATTAAGTTCGGTGGCAATGTAAAAGCAACTGTTGAAGAGGCTTGGAGAACTATTTAAAGTGTAGAAAGTGATGTTCGGATTTGTTATTGAAGCTACCGGAGTATATGGATTTCCATCAGCTGAAGCATAGATGGTATAATTAACAAATGCACCAGTAAAAGTTGTCTCGTTCCAAGTAATTTGAACGTCATTGCCAACGACTTGAACACAAGTTATCTCAACGCTTTGACCATACAACATGTTTGATAAAGCGAAAACAAATAATACAGATATTGCTTTTAAATGACTCAACGTAGTATTTCAGATGGCAAAATTAGGCAAAGCGTTGCATGCGGATTGTGAAACTATTTTTAAAAAGAAATATTGCCAAGCTTAGAATTAACTGCATTGAACTCTTGAACCATTTGCATGATCACATTCTCTGCAGATTCTATTGAGTTAATTCGTCCTGAAATTTGACCAATTTCGAATTCTCCGTCTGCAATATTTCCCTCACGCATACCTTTTTTTGCTCTACCCCTTCCAAGCAACTCCCGCAGTTCGTCTAACGAAGCTCCATTGTCATAGGCTTCAATGACACTTTTGTAGAAAGGGGTGTTTAAGAGTCGAACGGGAGTAATTTCTTTCAGCGTGAGCTTGGTGTCACCTTCTTTTGCCGCTATAACCATTTCTTTGAAAAGACCGTGAGCATCAGATTCAAGAGTCATTGCGAATCGAGATCCTACTTGAACTCCCGAAGCTCCAAGAGCAATGGCAGCGGACATGGTTCTTCCACAACCAATGCCTCCGGCAGCAATGACCGGAATTTTCACAGCATCTACAACCGCCGGAATCAAACACATGGTGGTTGTCTCTTCCCGGCCATTGTGTCCGCCTGCTTCAAACCCTTCGGCAACAACAGCATCAACTCCTGCATCTTCAGATTTTTTTGCGAATTCACTGCTCGAAACCACATGGACCACCTGAATTCCATGACTCTTGAACAATGAAGTATATTTTTTTGGACTACCTGCCGACGTAAATACCACCGGAATTTGTGAGTCAATAATGGTCTGAATATGTTGGTCAACTTGGGGGTACAACAAGGGTAAATTCACTCCGAATGGCTTTGATGTAAGTCTTTTTGTGTCTTCGATAGCAAGTTTCAACTCTTCAGGATACATGGACCCCGATCCTAAAAGTCCAAGTCCACCCGCATTAGAAACAGCCGATGCAAGCCTTGCCCCCGAACACCAAATCATACCTCCCTGAACAATGGGAAGGGAAACGCCAAACAAGTTGTGAATCATATTTTTTTTTCAAAAATGCGAAGATTCTCCCTATTTTCCCAAGACATGTAGTATCTTAGACCCTGATTCGAAAAGAATATGAAAAAGATTCATCTTCTAATATTAGTGATTTGCATTGCTGTGACTAGCAATGTCTCTGCTCAGTACAAGTGGGATTATGGTGTAAAAGTTGGCGCGTCCAACTATCTTGGAGACATTGGCGGTAAGTATCTGCCTCGACGAGATTTCGTTGTGGATATGCATCTTATATCTACACGCTTTGCTGCTGGTGCATATGGTAGATACAAGTTTAATAAACGTCTAGCAGTAGCTGGAAATCTAGATTGGATAAGAATCACCGACCGTGATGCCTATACAACATACGCCCCAAGAAGAGCGCGTAATGCAAACTTTAGAAATGATTTAATTGAGTTGGGTGCCCGTGCAGAGTTAACCATTTGGTATGACAATGACGTTGGAAACAAAGGGTATTACAACCCAGACTTCAAGTTATTCGCATTTGCCGGATTAGCGGGTTATTATTCAAATCCCAAGGGACAAATATTTAGTAACGGGGAATTGCAATATGATGGGCAGTGGTTTGCGCTACGTCCATGGAGAACCGAAGGTCAAGAAAAAAGCTATTCCAAGTTTGGTGTGGCAGTGCCTGCCGGATTAGGTTGTTATTTTACGTTCGATAAAAAATGGCGTTTTCAATGGGATTTAAGCTGGAGAACTGTTTTTACAGATTACTTAGATGACGTGTCAACGGTTTTCAATGCCCCTAATCCAGAGGATCCTACAGATTACCAAACAGCGCTATCTTTTGTGAACCAAGCATATCCAGAGTTAATTGAAGGTCTCGTAACGGATAATCCGCAATATACAGCTGCAGATTTGGCCATTGAAAACTTTACCTACGTATCCAATCCAAACGCTCCTCTATCACCCAGAGGAGATGCAACTCACAATGATAGTTATTTAACTACGCAGTTAACCATTACTCGAGTAATACGTGGGAAGTCTTCTTTCTACAAAGCGAAATATAGCTTCTTGAAAAATAAGGCTGGGATGCGCAGAGCGAGAGCGAAGTTCTAAAGACTTAGAAGTACTGAAAAATTTTAGATATGGGCTTCAACCAGGTGGTGTACCACCTTGGTTGAAGCCCATTCTTTTTCCATGCCATTGCATCTTCGCGATTGGCTTCTATCCTTGCTTTCAAACTGCTGTTACTCGCACCACCTGTGCGCATGTGAACAAAGACTGTTGGAATATATTTCGCTTTCAATTGATGTTTATATAACATACGCAACATCAACTCATAGTCTGCTGACCGCTTAAATATCAGGTCGAAAGCCCCGAATTCATGATAATATTTTTTACGGAGAAAAAAAGTAGGGTGTGGAGGCATCCAACCACGCAAAAATCGATTCAAATGATAGTCTCCGCTTTTCCATCTGCGAATGATTTTTTCTGTGTTTTCTGCTGAAACATAATTTAAATCGCCATAAACCGCATCAATCGATGCATCTTCAAAGCAATTCATTACAGAAGAAAGTATAGAATGATCCGTGTAAAAATCGTCGCTGTTAAGTATACCAACTACATCTCCTGTCGCGAGCGAAATACCTTTGTTCATCGCGTCATAGAGTCCTTGATCTCGTTCAGAAACAATCTTTAAATTAAGATGATTGAATTCCGAGGCTATTTCAAGTGTTGAGTCGTTCGAGATTCCGTCTATTAACAGGATTTCAATATTTTCGAAATCTTGACTCTCAATGGATTTTAACGTGTCGCGTAATGTTTTCGCACTATTGAATGTAACTGTTACAATACTAATCTTCATGCTCCAAGTACCCTTACAAGAAAAAATTGGATGCATTGATTATAATTACCCTTTTCGTAAAAAGAATAGGGATTTGTAAAATTTGGTGAAGGCCGAACAGGCAGAATACTTGACGAAAATCGAGCGTCCAATTGCCATTTATCATTCACCTCAAACCCCAAAGCAATTTGCCCTCCAAAATCATAACTTAGAAATGGAGGGTTCGTGGGGTAAACGTAGTCATTCGACAAAATATCTTGTTTTACCAAAAGCCCTACATACGGACCTAAACTGTATTGAAATCGTTTCCAATTGAATTGTAATAAAATGGGAAAGTCAATATATCTCAATCGATAGGCGAATGAATTGTATGTGATGGTATCTAATTTAGTTTTGCTCCCTTTATCGGCATAAATAAATCCTGCAAGTAAATTCAGTTTAGCATTTAATGGTGTTTTTACCATTGCGCCTCCAGTAATGCCAAATTTATCCCATCCTGCCAAACCATCGCCACTCATCTGACTTGTAATCAAACCAAGTTGAAGTTGCGCTTGAAATGCTCTTTGGCCTTTCATAGAAAAGACAGAGAAAAGGAGGAAAATGACGAAAAGGAAGTTTTTCTTATTGAGCATAAACTTCCAATGCATTAATGATCTCATTTGTTACAGGATCTAACAAATATGCTACAACAACCAAGTTTTGGCCATTCCATGTGCTAGACACGGGTACTGTGAAACTTTTTGTTATGCTTGTTCCACCGTTCGGGGAAGTGATTAATGCGTTACCCATGGGCTCTGTTACAGCAGTTCGGAGAACATGCTCGTGCTCGTAGTCCTCAACTTCAGATGGGGTTGCGGTGTAATCTTCTTGAGGAGAGATAATATGATTTTCAACCAATAGAACTACCAAATTCAAACTTCCGGAATAGGATTCAACAAAATGACTGTTGATGTGAATGTTTATTTTGTTGTCATTGGGAATATAGTCTGCTATACCCTGAAGTGCAACCGGAGTTGATACATTGAGCTGCGAATTAATAATACTTTGCCATGAATCTGGATTCCCTGGATCTAAATAATAAAAATTGGTTAATCCTCCTACACGATCTATTCGCGCACTTGGATTTAATCCGCCACCCAACTGAGTCCAATATAAGTCTCCGGCTTCTGTTCTATAATCCGATGAAAAAAGGCCTGGACTTGGCTCTGCCAGAGTTCCAGCGTGAATGGAAACAGTGACCATTCGGTTGCCTAAAGTTTCATCTAGAGCCAAGACCAAGGCGGTAGCCTCAGGACAAAACCCACACAAGTGGCCTGTGTACTCCTCGACTAGAACATTCTTCGTAGCTTCAGTAGGAACATTGAAAGAAGGTGCTGGACCATAAGTATTTTCCAAATAGGGATTTTTTTCAATTCGAACGGGTTCTTCAATGACATCGCAAGAATGGAACGTTAGACCTACAAGTCCTAAAAAGAGTAAAATATTTTTCATTAGAAACTACTGGTTATTGTTAATTCGAATCCGTTGGTTGCGGGTACTGCGCGGCAAACACCTCCAATACAAAATACCCCTTGTCTGCGTTTTCCATATCCAAGAGAAATTCGATGTGAACCTTCTATGTATGAAACAGTTCCAAATAGATAGTGCAGTTGCTTTTCTTCATTCGGATTGCCATAGTTGTATTGATCTATGATACCAATGCTCCAATGCGGAGATTTACTGTATTCAATTACTGCGGTTGCCCAATCACCCTTGTCTTGCTTGGTTTGAAGTGCCTGTACTTCAATTTTTAAATTGTGTTTTGGAGCGAATTTATAATTGATTTCAAGGACTTCAATATCAGCATACACAATGCCTTTGAAGTCGTTAGTCACAGGAGTTACAAGGGTGTTGAACTCCATATAGTAATAGGTAAATGCAAACGAAAGCTCTTTGCTCAATTTCTTTCGAATTTCAAAATTGACATCTCTCACGTATTTACTTGGTCCAAATCCAATGCCGTTCAAATTATATCCCTCAGTTAGGGCATTTATTCCCGTGAATTGTGTTGTGTCTAAACCATTGGCAGCAGCCATGTTTAGTGAAAGTTGGGTGCCGTATTTTCCACCTAAAGCAGATCCTTTTGGTATGGTGTAGAAAATTTCGCCCATGATACTTACTTCCCCTGTTAGTGGAGTAGCGTATGGATAAAGGGTAGCCGCTAGGTTGTAAGTATGCTGCTTTGTAATTGCCGGTAAGTAGTTAGTGGGGACATCAAAGAGTTTCAAATTGCGGTCAGCTCTAAAACTCATGTTGTCTATGAACTTCGTTGCGAGATTGATGCCAAAACCTTTGCTGCTGTATGAGGAATTGATGTAGATTCCAGTTCCTTTTCTATAAATAAATCCATTGTCTGCACTGGGGTCATTGATCTTTGAGGCGTATTCTGCATTCACCTGTAAGCTTCCCGGTTTAGATGAATTCCTAAAGAGTGTTGTATTTAGTTCTATTCTTCCAGCGGCCATGGCTACATTTTCGGGTAGTGTAAAAATGAGTGTGTCTGCGAAAAGATTTCCTCCTGCTTGATACCTACTTACAAAACTTCCACCCAACGTGATTTGCGTTTCTTTTTCTGACCATTTTGAAATGAAATTATTCAAATTCAAATCCAAATCGGCTCCACGTATGATTCCATCGGCATTTATTATTCGATTGTCAAAGTCCAATCGTTGTTTACCATAAATTGTTTTTAGTGTTATTCCTTGTTTTGGGGTGAAAATGACACGTACGCCGTCGAACGCATTGTCTATGCCTAGATTGGGTTCCCAATACGTGCGTAAAACCAGACCATTTCCAAATTGATCGTAGAAATTACCAATGGTTATGTCAAGTAAAGTGTCTTGGTATTGAATATAGCGGTTCCCAATGCCCGTTCCTTTGTATCTGTTTTGAGCACTGAAACCTTGAATGGCATTGTTGTAAGACTCAAATCGCAGACCGGCTGTGAAGTTTCCATATTTGTAATTGAGGCTGCCAAACGCATTGATAGCCGTTTCAGCGGGCGGTACGGTGGCTCCAATGAGTGAGTCTTCACTGTATTGTTGGCTGAGAATTTGGAAATTTCCATGCAATTGTCCTTCTGGTTTTTCCTCTTTTTGCGAATAGGATATAAAGTTCAGGAGTACAAATGAGCTGAGAATTAAGATTTCTTTCATGAGTTTTCGAAATTAAGTTGAAATCGCAAATAAAAAAAGCCCCGAAGGGCTTTTATGAAATTCAAAAAAATTATTTCTTAAGCTTTAAGAGTTCTTCATGCAATTCCTCTTCATCACCCTCTGCATAATTGTTGTGTTGCCAAACAATATTACCAGTTGCATCAATCAAGAAAGTGTGGGGTACATTATTTACGCCAAGGGCTTGAGCGAACTGTTTGTTGGAATCCAATAGAATGGTATAGGGCCAAGAAACACTGCTCACATAAGGGCTAACTTTGTTGGCTGATCTAGAATCATCAATGGATATTGCAATAATTTCTACTCCAGTTTCAGCTTGCCATTCTTCGTAATGCTCCATGTAATTATTCAATTCTTTTTTACATGGGCTGCACCAAGTTGCCCAAAAGCAAATTAACACCGGATGTCCTTTCTGTGAGAGCGTGCTTGTATTAACGGTCTTTCCTTTTAGGTCTTTGAGGTTGATTGCTGGTAATGATTGTGCTTGATTTACAGTAGTCTTCAAAAAGAAAAAAGCTGTGAGAGATAGTAAAATGTATCGCATGTTTTTTTTGCTAATTTAAAAATGAAAGCCAAGTATTGTACCAAAAAAAACGGCCGAGAAGCTCGGCCGTTTTTTATCTGAATGAACAGAATTATTTAACAGTTACACGAGTAACGTTTGTAGTACCGTTGATTGTAACATTCACCATGTAGATACCAGCAGCTAAATCAGAAACATCAACACGAGTTGAATAGTTTCCTGAAGCTTGAGATCCTACATATTGAGAAATCACACGCTCACCAATCATGTTCACAACGTCAATAGCAACTACAGCATTGTTTTCGATTGCATAAGCAACGTTTAAGAAATCATTTGCTGGATTTGGATATACGTTGATCGAAGTGTTTGAAGCAAGTTCTTCAATTCCAACTGTAGTTGTAACGTTTGCAGGTGCAGCAGCTTCAGAGAAGTCATATGTACCATCGTAGTTCCAAAGAGTTGAGAAAGTTGAACCAGCATTGCTAACTGTTGTAACAATCATGTGACCGTTAGCTGGAGCTCCCCACTGTGTGTCAAAGAAACCATCTCCGTAAGAATCGAATGCATTGAAAGTGTAACAACCAGTTGATGGAAGATAAACGTGCTCAATTTTAGTTGAGTTGTCAGCAGGCAAAGTACCAGCGCCATAATCTACAGCGGCAACTACAGCACCAGCATCATCAGTGATAGACCAAGAAGATTCTTCAGGGAAGCGGTCAAACAAAATATCAATCTTCACGTGAGTAGTACCTTCAGCAGCAAAAGCAATAGGTTGAACCAATGAGTTGTTTGCAGTATTGTCATCAGCTGAAGTGATTGCAATGTTCAAGTTCGTAGCAGCAGTAATTGTAGTTGAACCTACTACAACATCAGTTACTTCATAAGTAGCTAGGTTACCAGTCCAGTTGTATACAATTGGAGCAGCACCACCTGTAACAGTGATTGTACAAGCTGTAAGTGCAGCAGTACCGTAGTTCTGGATAGAAACTACAACATCAACTGTTCCACAAGTAGCAGTTGTTCCGCTATAACCAAACATAGCTGGGTCATTTGCTTGTGAAGCAGGAGCTGGACATTCTTCGATTGTTGCGTACAAACCAGCAGCATCTAATTGACCTACCTCAGTTACAGTTCTGTTTGGGCAGATTCTGTATACAGTTGGGAAGTAACCAATTTCATAATCAGCATTGATTTGGTTTGTTACTGTAGCATTTGGATTCGCCATTGGAAGATCCAAAGCAGTACCTTGTGGTGCTAACCAGTTACCTTGTGTTCCACCAGTAGTACCATTCATGTCTGCGGTTGTAGTAGCATCATCACCATCAACCCAAATAACCATTACGTCATTTGTAGTTCCAGCAGAAACACCAGGCATACCTGCAGGTCCGTGGTTGAGGTACAATTCATCAAATGCACCAGACAAGTGATATTCCCAACATGGAGGGCACCATGTTGCAGAAACGTCTAAAAATACAGTTTTACCTTCGTTTAGGTATGTGTAAAGGTTGTGTTGGGTTCCGAACTGATCGGTAACAGTGAAATCCTGAGCAAAAGAACCAGGAGCCAACTGTGCCATTGCAGCACTTGAAATGCTTACAGCAGCAACCATTGAAAGTAGAGCTTTTTTCATAGTTGTTTTTTTGATAAATTTAGATTTAGTGGCCACGAATATAACCAAATTATCTCAAGTTCTTTAACTATCTTTGGAATATGAAAAAAATCATCGTTACCTCTTTTTTAAGTGTTCAACTGCTGCTTGTGTTAGGGCAAAGTGCTACTTTGGTGAATCCAATGACCAATGTAGAGGCAACAGCGGCTACATTAACTTCTGCCGGTGAAATGGTTGCTGAATGGCCAGTGGCTAATCTAACAAGCAATGCAATTTCTATTAAGTGTCTTCGTGAGGAATTGAATCTTGTACCCGGAACTCAAAACTATTTCTGTTGGGGGGTTTGTTATGGTGAAACAACCACGGTATCTGTGTTGGCTCAAAATATTCTGCCGAGCGATACAAACGATACGTTTTATGCGCATTACAAACCACTCGGAAATGTCGGGCAATCTGACATTAATTATTGTTTCTTCAACACTGCTGATCCAACTGACAGAGCTTGTCATACCGTTCACTATTGCTTTGAATGTACAGTGGAAACACCGGAGATTGAAAATATTTCCCATGAGATTTTATTTACTGGTGAAAATCCGCTTCAGGGCCTTGGTCTTTTTAATTATGCCTTACCTTATGATTCGGGTGTTTTAGTCCTTACTGATAGCAACGGAAGAGAAGTGAAACAAACGACTTTAAACGGAAAAACAGGGCAAATTTTGTTGAGTGCGAATGATCTTGCAAGTGGAGTATACTTTGTACGTATTTCTTCAGAATCATCTCTCTTTACGACGAAAATTATTGTCGAGTAAACCAATAAATTATTTTTTGAGAACAACCTGCGGGTTGTTTTCCTATTAAAAAAAGCGAGTAAATGTCTCAAGTGAAAAGAAAAGAAGCTCTGGATTACCATTCAAATGGGAGACCTGGTAAACTTGAAATTGTTCCTACAAAACCCCATTTCACACAACGTGATTTGGCGTTGGCATACTCACCCGGTGTGGCTGAGCCAGTTAAAGCCATAGCTGAAAACATAGACGATGTCTATAAGTACACAGCGAAAGGGAACTTGGTTGCAGTTATTTCGAACGGTACAGCCATACTTGGATTAGGAAATCTGGGTCCTGAAGCGAGCAAGCCTGTTATGGAAGGAAAGGGAATGTTGTTCAAAATTTTTGCGGACATTGATTCCATAGATATTGAAATGAAATGTACCGATATTGATGAGTTTGTTCAAACGGTTATCAATATTTCTCCAACGTTTGGCGGTATTAATCTCGAGGATATCAAAGCCCCAGAAGCATTCGATATTGAAGAGAAATTAAAAGAGGCGCTTGATATCCCAATCATGCATGATGATCAGCATGGAACGGCCATTATTTCAAGCGCGGCATTGCTGAATGCCTTAGAATTAGCCGAGAAAAAAATTGAGGATGTTAAAATTGTTGTAAGTGGAGCCGGGGCGGCGGCAATGAGCTGTCTTGATA
>VGFR01000020.1 GCA_016868835.1 Bacteroidota bacterium
TCCACCAACTGTGGGAATTCCAAAGGCATTTCCGTAATCTCCAATCCCTTTCACTACACCGCTTAACAACCACTTTGTTTTTGGATTTTCAAGTTTCCCAAATCGCAACGAATTCAATTGCGCAATGGGGCGTGCTCCCATTGTGAAAATATCGCGGTTAATTCCACCTACACCTGTTGCAGCACCTTGATAGGGTTCAAGTGCACTCGGGTGATTATGTGACTCAATTTTAAAAGCGCATCCTATGCCATCACCAATATCAACCAGTCCCGCATTTTCTTCACCTGCTTTTACGAGCATATGCGGTCCATCTTTGGGCAAGGTTTTTAACCAAACAATACTGTTTTTGTAGCTACAGTGTTCGCTCCACATAACCGAGTAAACGCACATTTCCGTGAAGTTCGGAGTGCGACCAAGTATCTCTTTGATTTGTTCAAATTCTTCAGGACGAAGTCCCATTTCTTGAGCCTGCTCAAGGGTTGCAATTTGCGTTGACGCGTTTGACATAGAATGCTTTTAAAATACTTGCGCGAAGATAACTTATTTCAACTCGTCTAGCTTCATTTTTCCTGTGTTGTCAAAGATGCTTTCCTCAAGGTCTATTGCTACAACGCGAGCATAGGGTGTTGGGCCATTTCCGGGGGAAGTTTTCAACGAAATCAATCCAGGATGTGAACTCCATGAGATTTTACCGATGATTTCATAGTTTACGCGTGCATCGTTATCGAGATAAAAGGCCGATTTTATTTTGGGAAGAAGTCCTTTGATATAAACAGTTTCTATTCCATTCGGAACAAAAACGAATAGTGTATGTCCGTTAGCACTGGTGGTGGTTGGGAACTCGCAATACTCTCGGGGCAAGCCAGCGCGAGTTCCGTAAATCGCAGCGCCGTAGTGATTCAGCCAGTTTCCTGTTTCTTCCAACACCGTATAAACTTGAGCAGGGAAGGTGCCGTCTTCCTTCGGACCAATGTCGAGCAATAAATTTCCTCCCAACGAAACCACGTCAGTCAATATGTGAATGATCTGCTCAGCAGATTTGAAGGCTGTATCCTGTGGTTGCCATCCCCAGTTGGTATTGAGAGTTAAGCACAGCTCCCAAGGTTTTTCAGTTCGATGTATGGGGAAGGAATTTTCGGGTGTGTCGTAATTCCCACATTCAGGAAGTCGATTGTTGATCAAAACATTTTTATTCGCGGCAAGTAGGCTATCGCGAATGGCAAGGGCATTCCATTCTTGAGCTGAATGTTCCCACCCACCATCAAACCACCACAAATCCGGATTGTATGCATTCCGAAGTTCCATGATTTGATCTTCATTGTATGTTTTGAAAATATTCCATCGATCTGGATTCTCCGAAATAGAAAAACGTGTGCTGTCTTTCAAGTATCCAGGATAACATGGGTGACTCCAATCAATCAGTGAATAATAGATTCCAATTTTTATTTTTTTATGTTGAAGGGAAGCAATCAAAGGAGAGTACACATCGCGCGCGGCGGGCGTTGTTTTCGGAATGCTGTTGATGAAAGGTGTTTTTCTTTTTTGGTGAGAAGGGGTGTTTAAATACGGAACCTTGGTGTCCCACAAAGCCACGCCATCGTGATGCTTGGAAGTGACCACAGCGTATTTCGCGCCCGACAACTCTATTAAGTTTGCCCAGTCTGTAGGATTGTAATTCTTCGCAGTGAAACCCTTGGCTTGCGCCATGTAATCGCTGTGCTTGATTTTCTTGTTGTGGAAAGACCACGATTCGTCTATTCCTTTCACCGAATAAATTCCCCAATGAATGAATATTCCAAATTTTGCATCTTGGAACCAGGTGTCAGTCGTCTGCGCCAACATTTGTCCAGACTGGAAGATGGCGAGAAAAACGAAGAATTTCACTTTCATTTTCAAATATAACCACTCACGGCCAGGACTTCAATTGACTCCACTCGAAATCCCACTCTGGAGTTTTGAGTAACCCCATTTCATTGGCCTTGAACCATGGCGACATTTCTGCATTATTCAGATTCTTTAAAATTTCTATGTCTTGAGCAGGCATGTAACTTTGTGCAAGTAAGAATATTTTTCCTTCATTTCCTTCGGCTACATCTACTACAATGACCGCATGTCCGGGCGATCCGCCTTGAATGAAAACATCTCCGGCCTCTAGATTAGCAATGTTTTTATTTTGAAGTTCTTTTGAGAGGGAGAGGGTTCCGGCATAGGTGAAAATTTTCTTCATGTAATTCATGAAGTCGTCGTGCGTCTCGGAAGCTACGCCTCCTGTTGTCCAACCGTTGCAAGCCGCATTCAATCGTTTTCCTTGTTTCCATTCTGAATATTGCATTTTAAATCCGTTGGTTAGGTTGAAGGATATGTCATCGTAACGCTTTTCTTTAAATAACCATTCGGCGCGAAGGCGCATTACGGCATCTGCACATTGTTGTAAGTCCGTGTTTCCAACCGATACGTCAAGAACTGCCGCTGCTACTTTACTTGGTTTTTCTTGACCAGAATAAATATGTGTGACAGATCCATGTGGTTTTAAAGGAAGACTTTGTAAATAAGAGCCGAATGAATGATTGGGATAGTTTTTCCGTGCATGCCCCGAAGGAGCATTGAATCGAGTAGAAATGGTTGTTCCTTCAGGTTGTAAAATGCCATGCTCAATACTTTTTGAGTCTGTACTGTTCTGCATATTGGCAGGTTCCGGCTTGTTTTGCCCGCAGTTCGTTGAAGCAAGAACAGGCAAGCTCGAGCCCCGAGGATGCGGAGCGCGAGGGTGCGAGGTCGCAGGGATAAACGCCTTCTCCTCTTTATCTTCGTTCCATGAAATCGAAACTACCGAACGTAGGAACAACCATTTTCACAACCATGTCGGCACTTGCCGTGCAAGAAGGTGCATTGAACCTGGGACAAGGGTTTCCTGGATTTCCCATTGATGAAAAATTAATTGATCTGGTTACCAAAGCCATGAAAGATGGGTTCAATCAGTATGCCCCCATGCCAGGTATGCCTGTTCTTCGTCAGATCATCACGGAGCAATTGAACGCTAAACACGGATGCAATTACGATTGGAATACCGAGGTAAACATCACAGCGGGCGCTTCGCAGGCCATCTTTACGGCTATTTCAACACTTATTTTTCCCGGAGATGAAGTCATTCTTTTCGCACCTGCGTATGACTGTTATGCACCAGCTGTTGAGTTGAATGGTGGGAAGGTTGTCTGGATTGATTTGGAGGGCGATGACTTTCATATTCCGTGGGATAAGGTGCGTCGCGCAATCAACGAACGCACGAAACTCATGCTCATTAACACACCGCATAACCCAACCGGAGCTGTAAATACATTAGACGATGCGCACAAACTTATAGAGGTTGTTCGCGACACCGATATTTTTATTATCTCAGATGAAGTGTATGAGCACATTGTATTCGATGGAAGAAAACACGAAAGTTTGGCCCAATTCCCTGAGCTGCGCGAACGCATGATGCTGGTGTATTCCTTCGGGAAGACCTTTCACGCAACGGGATGGAAATTGGGATATGCTGTGTGCGATGCCAAGTGGATGGTTGAATTTCGCAAGCAACATCAGTTCAATGTATTCACCTGCAACGCTCCGTTTCAGATTGCCATTGCCGACTACATGAAGACGGTTGACTACACCGAGATTTCACGCATGTATGAGCGCAAACGAAATTTATTTGTGGAAGCGCTTCGCAGCAGCAAATGGAAAGTTCTTCCTTGTGCTGGAACATATTTTCAGGTTCTTGACTACAGTGATATTTCGAATGAATCTGATTTCAATTTTGCGGTAAAGCTGAATAAAGAGGCGAAGGTGACAAGTATTCCGTTGTCTCCATTTTATAACAGCGACAATTCTTCCAAGTGGCTCAGATTCTGTTTTGCGAAAGAAGACGCGGATCTCATAGAAGCCGCTCGTCGATTAATCGAGTTTAAAGGTTAAAAAACATTCGTAACTTGGCCACATGCGGGTAGCAACAATTCTATTCATCACTTGTCTCACAAATCTCATTCATGCTCAGTTTAGATGTGCGAATGTTGCATTCTTTTTGCCTTCGGAAAACCCTTCGTTGATTGTTTCCCCGTTGGAGTATAATAAAGTAAGCACTTACGTTAGCGCTGAAAAAAAACTTGGATTCCAGGGTCAAGTTAATCTCAATAGCATTTATTCAGCCGTAGGAATTACCTCAAATTTCATGGATGATCACAGAAATACAGTGGGAGTTCAATTCGCAACGCACAGTTATTTGACCCGAAAAACGTGGCATACAGGATTAGGTGTTCAGTTGGAAAGATTGCAGGGTGATGTTTCTTCCAGTCAAGCATCAAACAAGCAATTGTCTTGGTCTCTGGGGTGGCATGTTATGAGTAATCCTGCGGGAAGATTTCTGGTTGGGGTGAATTATAAAAATAAGGATGTCATGTTGTTTCCTTTTCAAAATGAGTTGGTGTTAATGAGCCAAATTTGGAGTTGTCAGTTGGGTGGTTCATTTCCTTTATCAAGAAGAACCAGCGTGTCTATGTTGGCGCTTGCAAAACGAGGAGCAATTCAAGGTGAAAGTCGAAATTGGTATCAAGTAACAGCAAATTTGAATATGCGCAGGTGGACTGCGGGTATTGGATGTAAGAATTTTGAATTGACCACAGGCTGGCTCGCACGAGTAGGATTGTATTACCGCAATTGGATGGCTGCCTATGTTGCCACGCACTCTCAATTTAATTTCTCAAAACATCATTTTATTCACGAAATTTCGATTTCAAAAAAATTCTAAATGAAATATACGTTTTCCCTAATGCTGTTTATTGGATCATGCTTTTCAATACAAGCACAGCAAATTTTAAAATCGCAAATTAAACAGGTCACAGTTTATTTGCAGGGAGCAGAACTTGTGCATGAGTCATCAAGCGCTTTGCCGAAAGGAAAGTCAACACTTGTTTTCGACGGATTGAGTGCCAACATGCAGCCCGAGAGTGTTGTTTTAGAATGCTCTGAAAAAGATGTGACTATACAAAGTGTGACCATTCGGAATAACTATTTGAAAGAATTGAAGCAAAATGCTTCCATTGAAAATTTAAAAGAGAGACAAGCGAAATTGCAAAAAGACATTTCCAAGTTGCAAGCCGAAAAAGGAGTTTATCAACGCGAAAGGGAAATTCTATTTCGAAATGAAGCCATTGGTGGAACTTCGAACAACGTTCCAATTGCAGAAATTGAAAAGGCAGCCAATTTTTTCAGACAACGCAATACAGAAATCAACATATTTCTGCTTCAAGCGGAAGAACAAGAAGCGAAATTAAATACTGAATTGAGGCAGGTGAATCAACAGCTCTCGGAATTGAACGCTTCCATTAATCCTCCTACATCTGAAGTGACCATAGTTATAGACTGTAAGTCAAGTGTAAATACAACATTCAGTCTGAAGTATTTGGTTCGAAATGCAGGTTGGGCCCCGAAATACGATGTGCGAGCAGCGAATGCGGTTGACCCAGTTGTATTGGATTATCATGCGAACGTGTTTAACAATTCGGGATTAGACTGGGTAGATGTTAAAATGATTTTGAGCACCGCAGAACCCTTGCAAGGAGCAGAAAAACCAGAGATGGGTGTTTGGGATTTAGCAGATCAGCTTCAGCAAGTAGCAGGGGTGCAGAAAAATTTAGAGATGGTTACAATCATGGAAGCTTCGAAAGGGAGATCAGATTATCTCGGCGATGGAGAAAAAGAAGAAGTTAGTTTTAATAATGTATCTATCCCAGAATTAACCTCTGAGTTTGATATTCCCAATCCGTATTCCATTCTTTCAGATGGCAAGCCATATGTTGTAGATGTAACGCAATATACCTTGCCAGCTACATACATGCATTATGCTGTGCCAAAGCAAGACGGAGATGCTTTCTTAACCGCAAAAGTTGTTGGTTGGAATACATTGAATTTGGTTAGTGGAAAAGCAAGTGTCTTTTTCGCTGGAGCTTATTTGGGTCAAAGTTTTATAAACACGGCCAGCGTAGATGATACACTTTCTCTGTCTTTAGGTCGTGATAAACGAATTGCCATGTCTCGCAAAAAACAATCGGAACTCAGCAAACGTCAGTTCATTGGAAACAATGAAAAGGAAACGTTTTATTTTGAAACAACCGTGCGTAATAATCGAGATAAACCCATTCAATTCTTGCTTGAGGATCAGTTGCCAATCTCCAGTAATGGCGACATTGAAGTGGGCATGTTGGAAATCTCAGGAGCTGAACTTGAAAAGAATACGGGGCGTTTATCATGGAGATTTACGCTCAATCCGGGCGAATCGAAAACCGTAGTTCTCGGATATAGTGTGAAGTCACCAAAAGGAAAGTCCGTTTACAAAGTAAAATTCAGAACTGTGGCTTGTCCATCATTTTAAATTAGATTATGAATAAATTATTTTTTTTAGCAACACTATTTTTTGCAGTTGGTTGCACAGTTTCAAAGAAGGCCGATTTAACATCGGGTCTTACAAAAGACGATGTAAATCGAGTTCAGGATTTATATGCCGATGTAACCCTTGAAGAGTTGAATAAGGGTATGAGTTTGTACGAAGCCAACTGCGATGCTTGTCACAAATTGAAAGACCCAAAATCTGAGGGCATCAAAGGCTGGAATCACCATGTTCCAGAGATGGTTGAGTTGTCAAATGAAAAGAAAGGCACAAAACTTACCAAATCTGATGAGCAAGCAATTTTAAGGTACTTGGTTTCCATGAATAGAAAATAAGTCATGCGCGTACAACTGATAGAGACCCATTTAATTTGGGAGAATGTTCAATCCAATCGTGAGCATTTTACGAATTTGCTCAGTCAGTATGCTTCAGGTGAAAAAGACATCTTCATTTTGCCCGAAATGTTTTCTACCGGTTTCACCATGAATACCACTGTGTCTGAAGAACGCGTCAACGGCGAGTTTCCGAGTGTTACAATGTTAAAGGAAGCGTCTGCTCGATTGAACGCCGCCATTGTGGGAAGCCTCTCGGTAAAAGAAAACAACCAGGCTTACAACCGCATGTTCTTCGTTAGACCAAACGGAGCTGTTTCAACCTACAACAAACGACACCTGTTCTCCTTCGCCGGAGAGCAAAAGCACTACACAGCTGGCGAAGAACAATGCCTTGTGGAATGGCGCGGATGGAATATTCTGCTGAACATTTGTTACGATCTGCGTTTTCCGATTTGGACGCGAAATGAAATGATAAACGGTCAACCGAAATTCGATCTCATGATCTATGTTGCGAACTGGCCCAGTGTTCGGGCTGAAGTGTGGAAAACGTTACTGCGGGCTAGAGCCATTGAAAACGTCTCGTATGTGATTGGAGTGAATCGAATTGGAGAAGACGGCAACGGACACACCTATAGCGGCGATTCAGCTCTAATTAATTTTCGGGGTGAACTTGCAGATGAATTATCTCTTGAGGAACTGCAGGCTTTCAGGGCAAAGTTTCCTGCGCTTGAAGACGCAGATTCATTTACCCTCGGTTAAATACTTACACTGAGCGTAAGTACTTTGTTCCATCCTTTAAATTCATTGTTATTCAATAGCATTTTATCTTTTGAAAGATTAATTGAGAGCTCTGCAAATTGATTCCCAAGTGGCAAGAAAAATCCGGTGCCAATGAAATAGCCAAATCCAATTCCTGTCCGAGGAATGTAGTTAACAATTTGGTTCGGATTCTGCGCGCCAATGATTAAATCATACGTTTGATTGGCAATAAAAACTTGGTTACTTACCACTTTTGTTCCTAATAGACTTCCGCCACCTTGAACAAAGAAAAGGCCATTGCCTTCCAAAGCCCAGCCTGTTCTATATCCTAAGTTGGCGTTGAACCGCTGTTCGTTTCCAACAATTTGAAATAGACGAATGTCTTCTTGCATGTTTTGTTGTTGAGTAGTTCCCTCAAGAACAATGGTGAATCGGTCTACGGTCTTGACTTTACAAGCATTCAAATTCATGAAAAAACAAGAAGCGTTGTTAACATCAAATGCCACTTGTACACCCATTTGAAAGGCGCCATTGTAACGCATTGCGGCCGGATACGAATCATAATTGAAATGAAATCCACTTGCGTTATACGCATTGGTAATGGTGGCTATGGTCTGTGGAGTAAGTCGGAGGCGTTCTTCAATGGAATACATGCGAACTTCATTCGGATCACTGAAAGAATATTGTGCCGAACCATTGTAATAGTTCGCTGATATTTTACTTGGGAAATACATGCCCATGTTCAAACCAAATCGAAACCCATGTCTTTCTTCCTGCGCAAGCAAGCTGAGAGGAAGGAAGAGAAATATGAACAATTGAATTTTTTTCATAACAATCAAGGTGAACTTCAAAAATAAGCACGAAATTCACCCGATTCAATATTTATGTTATTTGCCATTACCGATATAGAGACTACTGGAGGACGCGCTGAGCCGGGCAGTATAACTGAAATTGCCATTGTATTACATGACGGAACGAAAGAGGTAGATCGATTCGAAACCCTCATTAACCCCGGAAAGCGTTTGCCTCCATTTGTAGTTCAACTTACGGGAATTACAGACGCCATGTTATCTCGCGCGCCACGGTTCGAGGAGGTGGCAGATGAAATTTATGATTTTCTGAAGGACGCTGTTTTTGTAGCTCACAATGTAAACTTTGATTTTCATTACGTGAAGCAAGAGTTTTCTGCATGTGGATTAAATTGGACACCTTTGCGTATGTGCACCATTCGATTGGCTAGAAAGGCTTTTCCAGGATTGGAGCGATACGGATTGGAATATTTATGTAGGGCGTTGCATTTAACGAATGTTCAAGCACACAGAGCTTTGGGTGATACGCTTGCCACGGTGCAATTGTTCGAAATGGTTTGGAATGAAATAGGAAAAGATGAGGTGTTTAATTTTTTAGGAAGGGGAAGTGCCGAAACTTTTCTTCCACACCAACTTCCTGAAAGCACCATTGATGATCTACCAAAATCTACAGGTGTGTATTTTATGCGTGATGCCAAAGGCACGCCAATTTATATAGGAAAGGCAATCAATATTCGAAAGCGAATCAAAGAACATTTTCAAAATGGTGATCCTTCTAAAAAAGCCTTGTTTAGTAACGAAGTTTGTAGTATTGATGCCATTGAGACCAGCAGTGAATTGGTGGCATTGCTAGTTGAAGATGAAGCCATACGTCAGTTTCAACCCAAGTTCAATGTGGCTCAGAAAAAACGAAAGACCAAGGCAGGTATTTTTGAAATGACAGATCAGCGTGGTTATTTGAAATTGGTTGCTACCACCATGACGGGACAGCAATCGCCGTTGCGTGTGTTTCCAACCTTACCGGCGGCAGAACGGTGGTTAATTCGGTTTTGTGAGAATTACGGATTTTCATTGCAATGCATGGGGCTACCTAGTGATCAAGATATAGAACCAGTTACAGTTCACAACTCAAGATTAATACAAGCAAAGAAAAAGGCGTTTCATCCCAACCATGCATTAATTACTTTTCGTGGAAGGGAGTCTCATGAACTTATGGTTTTGCTCGTTGAAAATGGGCTGCCCAACGCATATGGATACTTGAATTATAAGGAAGAACAAATTCATGATATTGATGAGCTCAAAGAAAAACTTACACCCTTATCAAGTTCAGAATTAAGTGCTTCGTTTATTCAACATTATATGGACGCACCAAAGGGACATCGCATTCGCCCTTTGAATTAGAACATTTTCTTAAACAAAAATTTAATGGCAACCCAAAGAATTTGAATCCAATAAAATGGCAGCGGTAAATGTTGTTTTTTCAGTTTTAATTCTTCGGCATAAAGACTCCAATTGAATTGTTTCGATAATCCATTACCGTCGCATTTCGAAATGAGAATAGTAGTGTGCTGTGCACTCACATGTTGTTTACGAAGCTGCAGGTGAAAGGCATAATCCCCTAACACTTGGTATTCAATTTGAAATTGTTTTTCTTGGAAACATCTGCTGTTGTATAAAACACTTTGCTGGTGAAGCGTGTGCTTCCAGTAAATGAGTTTAGACCAAACTGAACGGTGCGCAGTAGGGGTGAGCCGGTGGTCTTTATCTATATTCTCAATTTCCCCTAAAATCAAATCCACATCTGAATCCAAGGGCAGCTCGCTTAAGCAGGAATCTGATGCAAGTTGGTCGTTAGCTCCAAGAATTAGAATCCATTTTCCTTGAGCTATTTTAACTCCTTTGTTCATGGCGTCATATACTCCTGCATCTTGCTCATGTATGAATGTTACCGGAATTTTGAAATCCCACTTTGAAAAAAACGCAGGAGATGCGCTTCCATCAACAACAATGGCTTCTATTTGAATGCCTTGTTGAGATTCAATGCTTCGTATGGTATTTTCCCATCGGGGTTCTTTGAAACACGGTATGACAACAGAAACATCCACTAGTTTTGTTGAATAACGTTGAGTATGTCAGCCGTATTCGGGGCTTCAATGAGTTTTTTATTCTGACACAAAAGAATGCGTGTGCTGTATTTTTTCATGGCTTCATAGTCATGAGATGCCATGAGAATGGTTGTTCCACCTTGCGATATGGTTTGCAACAGCACCAAAATTTCATTCGCTGTGCTGGGGTCTAAATTACCAGTAGGTTCGTCGGCAATAATTAAATGGGGAGAGTTCAATAAGGCTCTGGCAATAGCCACACGCTGCTGTTCACCGCCACTGAGTTCGAAAGGGAGTTTATCTATTTTATGTGCAAGTCCTACCACTTCCAAAACATCTTCTATTCTGCTTTTAATGGCTGATTTGTTATTCCAACCAGTAGCTCGAAGCACAAATTCAAGGTTGTCTTTTACGCTACGATCTATGAGTAATTCGAAATTTTGAAATACAATCCCCAATTTTCTGCGTAGCATGGCCGTTTTTTTGAGGTTGGTCGATTTCAAATCATGAGAGCAAACAGTTCCTTTTCCCGCTGTAAGCGGAACATCTGCGTATAATGTTTTGAGTAACGAAGACTTCCCGCTTCCCGTTTTTCCTATTAAAAAAACAAATTCACCTTCGAAGATTTCCAAGTCTATGGATTCCAGAATCAGATTTTTGTTCTGATAGATGGAAACATCATGCAATTCAACCAAACAGTTTTTCACAGGCGCTTATTTTGCAGGTTCTTGATTCGATGCGTCTTCGAGCTTTTTTAAATCATCTTTCGCTTGATTTACCTCTTTTTCTACTTTTTCTTGCTGGGCTTTTTCTTCAGCGCTCGTGCATGCATGCATGGCAATGAACAATACTCCCAGGGCTATAAAAACTATTTTTTTCATAATACAATGCTACATTTTTTTTGCTGAGTTCAGAATGGTTGATTTTTATTTTTTCAACATCTCTTAGTCATTTCCTGGCATAAAGAAAGGATGCTCATAAGAATTGTTTTTTGGTCCAACAGCGAAGAGCAAGCTAAATTGAATGGTATAGGGTGGGAATTTCTCATTTTCAAAATAGAAAAGCGTAGTAGAAATTTTTGGTGAGGCAATAAGTGTTCGTGGAGTTCGAGTTCGAAATTCTGTGCGAATGCCTAGGTTTAAACCTAAATTTCCTCCTTCTCTGTAGTTTGTTCCCCTATACCAATATTCTGCTCGTAATGGATTTACACTTACATGCAGTTTGTGTTGTTTTTCAACGTACATACCAACCCCTTCGGGTATGGCGAGCATCAGTGTTCCAAGCCCATATCCAAGAGAAGCGTCGTCAAAAGCCAAAGCCAAAGCCAAAGCCGCTGCAGCAAATAAACTTGCAGCCCCTTGAACCATGACTCCACCGTCGCGAACATACCCCACACCGAGAGAATAATTCAAAGTGTAATGCTCCAGGAAAACTTTGTAGAATTCACCGCCTATGGTGTATGCTTCACTGGGACCTAACTGAGAATATCCGATAGATAGTCCTCCGAAGCTACCATCTTCCCAATCGGATTGTGCGTGAGTTTGGGTAAAAATTAAAATGCAAGCAATTAGCCCAAAAAATTTATTCTGAATCATTGTCCATTCTCATTCGTTGTACCTTGACTTTGCCGTCGCCACCCAAAAGCGCATTGATCAGTGATATGATGAGAGAAAGCCCAAGAGCTGACCAAAAAGTTTCAATCTTAAATCCTTCTACCAACTCACTAGCCATCAATAATACGGCTGCGTTAATGACCAACAAGAATAACCCAAAAGTGAAAAGCGTTGCGGGAATAGTTAATAGAACCAGCAATGGTTTTACAAATCGGTTCAAAAGTGCAATGACAACGGCGGCTACTATTAAGGTAACGTTGCTATCAATACTTACTCGCTGCATCATGTAATCACCAACCAGCAGGGCGAGTGAAGTTAGCATGATTTGGAAACTCGCTTTCCAGAAAATCGATTTTTGATTCATTAGTCAATTTTTATCACACGCACGAAACTACAACCATTTTGGGTTTCAGGTTGTAATTCGCTCAATCGGAATATTTTGCGAAAGCACAATGCCGTTCAAAAAGAGTAGTAAGAAAAGCCAAAGTAATTTCATCTTCCAAAGGTAGTCACAATAATTTTTTCATTAATTTGTCTCATGATGAGAACGTTTTATATTTCTAGCGTATACCTGTTGCTTTTGTTTTTAGTTTCAAATACAGCTAATGCATTTGAATTTCCTGTGGGAACCGTATGGTTCAATACAGATTATGCGATTAATGCCAAAATGTGCACAAACAAATTGCTGATTTTGAATTGCATTAAGGCTGAAGAAATTACGGGCTGGGGAGCTGCGATTGAAATTCAAGAAGAGCTGGTAGGTATTCCGCAATCTCAAGTTATTACCGTCATTGAAGCCCGTCAGCCAGCATTTTCAAGGTCTGAAGTGTTGGATTTAATTCGTCAATTTAATTTGAATCACCCTGTTGCTATTGTGCCCTCATGGGATGGAATTCCAGTATCTATTTTCGAGCAATTGCCTCAGATTTTAGTCTTTAACAAAGACATGGCAGCTCCTGCGTTAATAAAGAATAAAGAGTTGTGGGATTTGAATGATTTATTTGCAACATGTAAAAGTTGGTTGAAAGAAAATGCATCGAGTTACGCCTTGTGGCAGGCCGTACTTAGTCCGGAAGTGAAAGATTGGGCACAGCCACTAATTGCATTGCCAACAGATTTGTGTTTGGCAGAAGGAGAATTATTTGCCAGCGAACCCAGCAAGTTTCGAGTAACAGGTTTCAATGAGAATAAAGAAATAACCCATGTCATTGGAGGCACAAGAGGAAAACAAGACGGAGATTATGCAGCGGCTCAATTCAAATTCCCTGCAGGAATGGCTGCATCTCCAGCGGAAAATGCTTTCTATGTTGCAGATGTATTCAATCATTGCGTGCGTCTTATTGCACCCGATCAAAAAATGGTTTTCACTTTTCTCGGAAACGGGAAAATGAATGATTTTACAAAATTCAGATATGCTGCTATCAAAGATTGGGAAGGTGCTATTCCTTATCCAATAGATGTGCAACTTGTGAAAGGTGAGATCTTCGTTTTAAGTGCCTTAGATTGTAGCATTTGGAAAGTAAGCTCCGATGGTAAGAGTAAATTGATTTGGAAATATATTCCAAGTAAGTTGCCAGGTGGAGTGCACGCCTATGCGCGTGAAATGATATTTCATGAAAAAGGATGGTATATGCTTTTGAGTAACGGATATATTATTAGTAAAAAAGGAAAGAAGGAAGAGATTGTATATGAACCAAAATTGCCACAAGACAAAGCGGGAGGCTTCGTTTTTTACAACAATGAATTGGTTGTCTCACTGCCATATAAAAATCAGATTGTTTGGAAGTCAAGTACTCCTATTGTAGCTGGAGACGGATTGGCCGATTTGAAAGATGGTCATGCAGATACTGCCCGATTTGTGCGGCCTCAGACACTTACTAAAATAGGTTCTGAAATTTTTATTTCAAGTGGCGGATATCACGGTGTTCGGAAATGGAAAATGATGCAAAATGAAGTCAAAACCATGGGACTCATTCCAACAGAGGATGTACTGTTCTCAGGAGTGTCGCCCAACGCTGGTGAGGCACTTCCATTAGCCATGATACAGGTAGAGGCTGGATTAAATGAATTAACCGTTGAATTTGATACCCCTGGTTTCTACACAGAAAACAAGGAGCAAAACCTATTGTATTTCGATGAGAATTCAGGAGTGAATTGCGAGCAGAATGTTCTAATTGATGGAAGTGTGAAGTTGCAGTTGCAAGTGAAGCCGCAGGCACCAGGACAGGAACAACAATCTGGAAATTTCATTCAGTTTGGTGCTCAATTATTACTTCACCCAGATGGTCATCCAGAGATTACATTAATAAAAAAAGTATTTGTAGTAGGCGCTTTTGAATATTTGCCTGGAGTAGATAATAAACAGGTAATTCGTATTCAACCCACCGTTCTTCCAAATTAATTTTCCCCTAAAACCTTCGATTTTCCTCTAGCTGCCAAGTCGAATGTTGGATTTATAGCTAAAGCTTGGTTGTAGTCTGCTAGCGCCTCTTTATTTTTTCTCAGATATTCGTAACTCAATCCGCGATTGTAAAAAGCTTCTGCATATTGCGGATTTTTGATAAACAAGATAAATAAAGCCCTTGTTGTAATATGCGACCGAAGCATTTGCATCAATGGCAATAATTTGATCATAACAAGCCAAAGCCTCATTGTATCTGTTTGGTATGGCAATTCCTGTTTCTTGCAAATACATGGCTTTATTATACAAAGGTTCAATGAAATTGGGTTTGATTTCAATGGCTGAATTGTAATACTGAATGGCTAAGTCATTTTTCGAGGCTGCACAAACCAATCCGGCCTCAATGTAAGCATCATAATAGGCCGGATCAATTTCTATGGCTGTCTGGTAACTACTTAAAGCTAAAGTTGTATCTCTTGTTTGTCTGTAAATTCTTCCCTTTAAATAATAGGCGTATGCAATGCGCTCATTTTGTCGCAGAGCATCATTGATTTGGTTGAAAGCCAGGTCGAAATTCTCTAACGTAATATCCAAGGCTGCTTTTTCTAGCAGACAATCTTGGTTTTTTGGATCATGTCTCAGACAACGCTGGTAATCGCGATAAGCGTCTTGTACTCTTTTTTGTGCAAAATGGAATTTTCCTTCCGAAGCGTAAATGGGAGCATGGGTTGAGTCAATTTGCTTTGCTCTTGCCAAATCATCAAAGGCCAACTGAAAATTTTCTTTGCCACCGTAATAATTCGCTCGTTCCACATACAAGGCTACATTCTGCGGATCATTGGCAATTTTATTATTCAATTCAGCCAAGGTGGCATCTGAATTTTCATTTTTTTGATTTTCTGAATTGGACTGACTTCCACACGAAAGCAGAAATAAGGTGAAGCTAGCAATAAAGAATAACGTCCAAGGTCGAATATTCATACAGAGTTCTAATGATTTTAGGCTATCAAAAGTAAGATGTTCGTTTATTCTTTGCGTTATTTTTTTTTGAATGGTTAAATGACTCAACTTTACTTCAGTAAAATCATGAGTACAGAAGGTAGAAAATTAGTTTCTAGTTTTTCGTGGAATACCGCAACGGTTGTTCTTCAAATTCTCATTCAGTTGGGTTATACAGCTGTTTTGGCTCGTTTAATAGCTCCCGAAAGTTTTGCTGTAATGGGGGTGGTATTAAGTTTAATGGGATTTGCAGAAATCTTTTCTCAAATTGGATTAGGCCCAGCGCTCATTCAACGAAAAGTTGTAACGCAAGATCATTTGAATTCCGCATTTACAACCTCACTTCTCTTGGGATTAACATTTACATTGTTCTTCATAGCCATTGCACCAGTACTAGCAAATCTATACGGAATTCAACTTTTGGAAGAGATCGTGCCCATTGTTTGTACCAGTTTTACAATTTCAAGCCTCAGTGTAGTTCCAAGGAATCTCATGATGAAAGAGATGCGGTTCAAAGCATTCTTTACGTCAAGTATGTTAAGCATTGTTGGTGGAAATTTAGTAGTGGGTTTAATTCTGGCTTACGGAGGTTTTCAAATATGGGCTTACGTTTGGGCGCTGTTTGCTCAGAATGCACTCATGACCATTGCATGTTGGATTCTTCAACCCACCCGGGTTCAACTTCAATGGAAGAAAAAAGCAACTTTGGAATTGTTAAACTACGGGGCAGGAAGCAGTCTCTTCAATGCATTGAATTATGCGGCTACTAAAGTTGATGTGACTTTGACGCCTATGTTTTCTCAAGGTTCATGGATGTTCCCGAATTCCATTTCGCTGCATGCAGCCGGTTTGTATGAACGTGGGGCTTATGTAGCGTCTCTTCCCATAACCATCATGGCCAAATTGAGTGATAGTGTCCTCTTTAGTGGCATGAGTAAGTTGCAAGATGAATTGGAGAAACTACAACGTATAGTGCTTGCTGCAACAAATGCATTGAGCTTGCTTTCATTTGCTTTTTCTTGCTTTGTGATTGTTTTCAGCGAAGAGCTTCTTACGCTCTATTTGGGCAGTCAATATGCCAGCGGACATTGGGTTGTTAAATGGCTTTTTGTTGCTGTTGTATTTCGGTCATTGACACGTCCTATTGATTCTTTGCTGCGAGCAAAAGCTGCTGTCTATAGAGGAAGTAGAATAAAGTTGATTTACTTTTTGCTTATGGTAGCTGGAGTCATAGTTGGAGGCCGATTTGGAGCAGAAAGTGTTGCCATGAGTATTGCTCTTACCACCGCAATTCATTATGTTATGATGGTGTTTTTTGCAAGTTCATTGATTCAACTTTCCATTAAAAAACAATTCATGGCACTATTACCGGGTATGCGGGTAGGTGCAGTAGTAACACTGGTTTCTTTTTTAATGAAATACGTTTCAGATCGTATGCATTCTCCTATTTGGATTGCCGTGGTTCTTGGTGGGCTGGGTGTAGCATGTGGTGGATTGGCATTGGCTTATTTCAGACCGTTGTGGTTGGGTGAGCGAAGTATAAATCCTTTATTTGTTATTCCTGAAAGAGTGCGAAAAATTCCGTTTCTTCGCAAAGTTTATGAAGCATTTGATGAAGAGTAATTGGTTTTCAATTGGTGTAATACTTGTGACATGCTTGTTCTCACATGAGGCGGTTGCGCAAAGCAAGTTATCCATTTCGGCTCCTGACTCACTTGCCTTTACACTTTTTCTTGACGGTGCTCAGATGAATAATCAGGCGTTTAGTCAATTGTCCATATTTGAAGTGGGCACGGGGAAGCATGAGCTAAAAATCAAAGTGGCCAAACTTGAAAGTGTGTTCCAAATGAACGCAAAGAAATTGGTGCATTATCAATTTCAATTGACGTTCGCAAATAATCTTTTGCAGTTATTACCTGTAGGCGAATCGAAATTACAAGCAAGTCAATTTCAAATTCTTTCGTCTGAACCAAATCCTGAGAAAATATACGGTGGTTTAAAAGGATGTGAACAAGCATTGTCATTGATTGAATTTGAATCAGAAATCGAAAAGTTGAAGGCCATGCCATTCGACTCTCAAAGAAAGCAAGCGTTAAAAGATTTGTGTCGCAACAAATGTCTGAGTGCCAATCAGGTTGTATCATGCCTGAAGTTGTTGGAATTGGAAGAGAATAGATTGGATGCCATGATAGATGTGGTTTCTCGGATTTTCGACATAGAAAATGCCAGACAAATGTTAGATCTACTTTACTTAGATGGTAACAAAATATTGTTAGATAAGCATATTACTCAAATCAAACAAAACTCAGAGAAACAACCGTAATTTTGAATTATGAAAAAAGTACACAATTTCAGCGCAGGTCCTTGTATTCTTCCATCATCAGTTATTGAAGGTTCAGCCGAAGCCATAAAAGAGTTCGATGGCATGGGGCTATCGTTAATTGAAATTTCGCATCGCAGCAAAAATTTCGAGCGTGTAATGGATGAGGCGCGTCAATTGGTAAAGGATATTCTTCATCTCGAAGATCGTTATGAGATTCTCTTTTTACAAGGCGGAGCAACCCTTGGTTTTTATATGGTTCCATTGAATATTTTGCCTGAAGGTAGTAAAGCAGCTTACGCAAATACAGGGGTGTGGGCAACCGGTGCAATTAAGGAAGCAAAGTTGGTTGGGAACATTGAAGTGGTGACCGATTCATCAGATAAAAATCACAGTTATATTCCTGATTTACCTGCACTCGAGGGATATGATTATTTTCATTACACTTCGAACAACACCATTTACGGTACACAATATCAGAGCACTCCGAAAGTGAATGTTCCGTTGGTTTGTGACATGTCATCTGATATTTTTTCGAAAGAATTCAACGCGAATGATTTTTCATTGATCTATGCGGGTGCTCAAAAAAACATGGGGCCCGCTGGTGCAACATTGTATATTGTTGATAAGGAAATGTTAGGTAAAACAGGAAGGAAACTGCCTTCATACTTAGACTTAGCTTCACACATTTCGAAAGATAGCATGGCCAATACACCTCCCGTTTTCTCTGTGTATTCCAGTATGCTCATGTTACGTTGGATAAAGGAAAATGGCGGATTAAAAGGAATGGAAATTCACAACCGAGCCAAGCAGGAATTGTTTTATGCCGAACTAGACAGAAACGGTATGTTTCATGGTCATAGTGTTCCTGAAAGCCGCTCTTGGATGAACCCTACTTTCAGATTGAATAATGAAGATTTGGCGTCAACCTTTGATGCCATGTGGAAGGAAGCGGGAATTAGCGGAATTGCGGGACACCGCAGTGTAGGCGGATATCGCGCTTCGATGTACAACGCCCTTACACTGGAAAGTGTGCAAGTTTTGGTTGATGTTATGAAAGAATTTGAACGTAAAAACGGATAATATGAAAGTATTGGCAAATGACGGAATTGATTCCAAAGGGAAAGCTGCTATTGAATCGTTGGGTTTAACAGTGCTGACAGATAAAGTGCCACAGGATGAATTGATTTCATTCATCAATGAGCATTCAATTGTGGGTTTATTGGTACGAAGTGCTACAAATGTGCGTCAGCCATTAATCGATGCTTGTCCGTCACTGAGATTCATTGGAAGAGGTGGAGTAGGTATAGACAACATTGACGCCGCATACGCAAGAGAAAAAGGTGTAGAAGTTTTCAATACGCCTGCCAGCAGCAGTGCAAGTGTAGCCGAATTGGTTATGGCTATGATTTTTGCTTCGAATAGATTTCTGTATCAGGCTGGAGGGTCAATGCCTCATGGTGGTCATGAATCTTTTGAATCACTGAAGAAAAGTTATGGTAAAGGAACAGAAGTAAGAGGAAAAACGATAGGTATAATTGGCTTTGGTCGAATTGGACAAGCATTGGCTGAATATGCTTTGGGATGCGGAATGCATGTGTTGTTTTTCGACCTGTCAAAAACAAGTCAGTCCATTGCTTTGCATATTCAGAATCAAAAATTGGAAATGGAATTACAAGTTTCCACATTTGAAGAGGTTATTTCTATCAGTGATTTTATTTCATTGCATGTTCCGAAACAACCGAATGGAGATTCTGTTATAGGAAAAAATGAATTTGCAATGATGAAAAAAAATGCCGTTGTCATCAACACAAGTAGAGGAGGAACCGTGAATGAATTGGAATTGTTAGAAGCCTTAAATAACAATCAAATTGCTGGCGCATGTCTCGATGTGTTTGAAAATGAGCCGAGGCCAAACATGGATTTGCTGAAACATTCCAAAATAATTTCAACGCCTCATATAGGTGCGGCTACGGCTGAGGCTCAAGAGCGAATTGGACTTGAAATAGCAGAGAATATTAAACGCATAATGAAGTTCTAATTGTATGAAGTTTGTGCCGTTTAAAGCAACAATGCCTGTAGCGGATAAAGTGCATCTTGTTGCTTCACGCTCTTACGTTTCCTATTCAAAAGAGGATCTCACGCGCAAACTAGCAGAGAATCCATTTACCTTCCTGCATATCATTCATCCGGATGTAAACGGTGATTATTCCGGAAGAAGATTGGATTATTTTGCAGAGGTTCGTAAAACCTATTTGCAATTTTTAGAGCAAGGTGTTTTTCAAGAAGTCAATCAAGATTCATACTACATATATAAGCAGGAGACTACCTTATTTTCATTCTTCGGTATTATTGGTGGCGTTAGCGTTACAGATTACAAGGAGGGGAGAATTAAAGTGCATGAGCAAACCTTGCATGCGCGTGAAGGTCGATTTACAGATTACCTAGAAGTGACGGGAATCAACGCTGAACCGGTCTTGTTGGTGAGCCAATCGGCGACTTTAGAAAATGTGATAATACAATGTATGCAGCATGCACCAGCCTTTTGTTTTACAACTACAGATAGGGTAAAGCATACGCTATGGCAAGTTTCTGATGTGCAATATTTGTCTGCCATACAAGGCGACTTCGATAAAACAAGTGATTTATATATTGCAGATGGTCATCACAGAAGCGCAAGCAGTGTTGCACTTTTTGATCGTATGAAAGAAGGGGAAGAGGTTCAAGATCCGTACAATCATTTCATGGCCCTGGTATTGCCAGCTCACCAGTTGAAAATTTTTAGTTTTCATCGATTGGTGAAATTTTCCAACCTGAATCCAAATCAACTCAAAACATACCTCTCTGAGAAGGGAACACTAACAACCTGCGAACTTGCACCAATACTAGAAGGCAATTCAGTTGGTATTTATACCAAAGACCAGTGGTGGAAATTGGAGTTCAACGCTGAAGGAACTCTAGACGCAGAATGGCTTTCGAAACATGTATTGAGAGATTATTTCCAGATTGAAGATGAACGACATGACAAACGAATTTCATACGCTGAAGGGGTAGTTTCCCCAGAACAATTGATGGAGAAAGTAGATAGCGGTGAAGCAGATATTCTTTTTTGTATTCATCCTATTGAAGTAACCACTATGATGCATGTGGCAGATGCCGGTCGCACGCTGCCTCCAAAATCAACATACATCTTGCCTAAATTAAGAAGCGGTCTTGTTATCTATTCCATGAAAGATGCGAAGTAGAATTGAAGAGAATATTTTTCATTTGCGAAGTGAGTTGCCGCCACATGTGGAGCTCATAGCTGTTTCTAAAACCAAACCTGCACCTATGCTCATGGAGGCATACGAAGCGGGACAAAGACATTTTGGAGAAAATTATGTTCAAGAATTGTGTGATAAACAGGCGCAACTTCCTACTGATATTCAATGGCATTTCATAGGGCCTCTTCAAAGCAATAAAGTGAAGTACATTGCACCTTTTGTTCATCTTATTCATGGTGTAGCCGGTATCTCTACATTACTTGAAATGAATAAGCAAGGTCAGAAATTAAATAAAAAAATAGCAGGGCTTATTCAAATTCATGTAGCACAGGAAGAGACGAAATCGGGGTTTGAATCGCATGAATTATCAAGCGTGATGGAGGAAGTGAAAAATCTGGAGTATGTGCAAATTCGTGGGATCATGGCTATGGCTAGCTTTACTGAAAATGAATCGCAAATACGAAGTGAGTTTCGAAAGGCATATGCCTTGTTTTCCCAAATCAAAGAGACACAAGACGGTCACATTTTCAATGTGCTCTCCATGGGCATGAGCGGTGATTGGAAAATAGCTGTAGAGGAAGGATCAACACATATTCGTGTTGGATCATCTATTTTCGGAACACGTTAAATTTTTTGCGCAATGGTGTAGTCATTTCGGCTGGAACTGTTCCTAGAAATGAGCTCGCCAATAAATCCAGCTA
>VGFR01000021.1 GCA_016868835.1 Bacteroidota bacterium
TATGGTCTGAAATGGTTTCAGCTTTCAACCCGAAGAATGAGAAATCCAAAGCCTTGAGAACGCATTGCCAAACCAGCGGATGGTCATTAACAAAGCAAGACCCATACAACAATGTGGCAAGAACATGTATTGAAGCACTTGCCGCAACTTGGGGTGGCACGCAAAGTTTACATACCAATGCGCTCGATGAAGCCATTGCACTTCCTACAGATCACAGCGCACGTATTGCAAGAAATACCCAATTGATTATTCAAGAAGAAACTGGATTGTGTCAGATTGTTGACGCATGGGGCGGAAGTGAAGTGGTAGAAACAAGAACGCAAGAAATGATTCAAGCTGCGAGAGAATTGTTGAAAGAAGTTGAATTGTTAGGTGGAATGACCAAAGCCATTGAGGCAGGTATACCGAAGCTGCGTATTGAAGAAGCTGCAGCGAGAAAGCAAGCAAGAATAGACAGTGGAAAAGATCAGATCATTGGTGTAAATATTTTTCAATTGGAAAAAGAGGCCGAGATTGAAATACTTGAAGTTGACAATCAAGCCGTTCGCTTGTCGCAAATTGAACGCTTGCAAGAATTAAGAAAGAATAGAAATGAAGAGGCATGCGCGGCTGCTCTTGAAGCGCTTATTGAAGGTGCAAAAAAGAATGAGAATCTCTTACATTTAGCCATTCGCGCTGCACGCGAAAGAGCAACACTGGGAGAAATTTCATCGGTCTTAGAGACGGTTTTTGGTAGATACAAAGCTACCATTCGAAGTGTAAGCGGGGTGTACTCGAAAGAATCAGGAATGGATCAAGATTTTATGAATGCTAAAAGTTTATCAGACCAATTCGCTGAATTGGCAGGTAGAAGGCCTCGAATTCTAGTTGCAAAAATGGGACAAGATGGCCATGACAGAGGGGCAAAAGTCATTGCTACTTCGTTTGCAGATATTGGATTCGATGTAGATATGGGGCCCTTGTTTCAAACCCCTACGGAAGTAGCGAAACAAGCCATCGAAAATGATGTGCATATTATTGGTGTATCTTCTTTAGCAGCTGGACACAAAACACTTGTCCCCGAATTAATAGAAGAGTTGAAGAAGTGGGGAAGAGAAGACATTGGCGTGGTTGCAGGTGGTGTAATTCCAGAGCAAGACTTTGAATTTCTTTATGAAGCAGGGTGCATTGGTATTTTTGGACCAGGAACAAAGATTGCGAAGGCTGCTCGGGAAATTTTAGAATTACTCATTGAAGGATATAGCAAATGAATACCCGAGAGCAACAATTAGCCGCTTTTGATCGCTTGTTAACTGTCATGGACGAATTAAGAGAGAAATGTCCATGGGATATGAAGCAAACCATGAACAGTCTCAGACATTTAACCATTGAGGAAATGTATGAGCTCGGCGACGCTATATTGGAAGGCGATATGGAAGAGGTGAAAAAAGAATTAGGTGATCTCTTTCTTCATTTGGTTTTTTATTCGCGCATTGCAAGTGAAACAGATTTATTTGATGTAGCAGATGTTTTAAATGCGATTTGTGAAAAATTGATTTCGAGACACCCGCACATATATGGGGATGTTGTTGTAGCCGATGAAGAAGAAGTAAAAGCCAATTGGGAGAAGCTCAAGTTGAAAGAAGGAAAGAAAAGTGTTTTGGAAGGAGTTCCAAAATCATTGCCGGCCATGGTGAAGGCTCAGCGTATACAAGATAAAGCGAGAGGTGTAGGGTTTGACTGGGATAATGCAGATCAAGTTTGGGAAAAAGTGTTGGAAGAATTGGAAGAATTTAAATCAGCAGCCAATCAGCAGGAACAAGAAAGCGAGTTCGGTGATTTACTTTTTTCATTGATTAATTATGCCAGATTCAAAGGCATTAATCCAGAAGATGCACTGGAAAAAACCAATAAGAAATTTATTTTCCGATTTCAATATCTTGAGCAACAAAGTGCAGCTGACGGAAAACAAATGGGTAAGATGTCGTTGGAGGAAATGGATGAGTATTGGAATAGAGCAAAAAAACTTTAGCTTAATTGCAAGAGCCTGTATAGTCAAAACACCCTTTGAAATCACCGGACTCATTGCCAACCAAGTCTGTTCCGAAAACAAATGGGAATCCCACCATACGAGGTAAATTTTGATTGATTCTGAAATTGCCGTTGTTCGGGTCACAGAAAGAAGGTGATTGATTATTCACAATACCTTCCCAACGATTACCATCATCTGAGACATCCAAATCGGTATCGAGTAAACAATATTTAAAGGCAATTTGCTGATTGGCCTCATCTTCTAAATCAAGAACAAACTCGTTGAAATCAGTCAACGTTGCACTATTTCCGTACATAATACAATTCCTGAAGAAGGAATTTGTGAGCTGTCGCAGTTGAATGTTTTGATTGATATCTTCATAATAATTGCTCACGTATACTGCAGGTGCATTGCGTGTTCCGCCATTCCAATAGTTGACGAATGAGCAATTATCGAACTGATACATTCCACCAATTCCTAGGTTGGCGCAGGACTCACCGCAATTCATAACAAGTAAATTTCTTCCGGAAATATGAGCACCTTGTCCCCACAGGCCAATGCCGCTCATGTTCTCTATGATTGTGTTGGTAATATTGACTGAAATTCCAGAGCTTCCAGTGGTGTCGACTTGAATTCCGGTTTCTCCGTTTTTAATAATGGCGTAATCAATACTTGTACTTGGGCTTTGATAAATCCAAATACCACCTCTAGAAATAGTAAATATGCCTGGACCAACTCCAGTCTCGCCCTGAAAATCATACTGAATTCCCCATTGTCCGGGCACGTCTGCGTATTCTGATTCCAATCGGTCTCCCTGAAAAACAACTTCGTTGTTCAATTCACCTTGTATGAGAAGCGAAGATTTGTAAACAAAGAGCCCACCTCTGTTGTGAACATGAATTTGTGTTCCGGCATTGATGGTTAAGGTGCATCCTTCGTCAACCGCTACAATACCATAAATAACATGTGGTTTGTCATTGTTCCAAACCTCACCGCAAGGCAAAGCGTAAATGTCTCCGTTGTTCCCACCAACATGAAAATAGGCATCTTGCCCCCACGCGGTGAGTAGAACCGTTTGTTCGTTTCCGTTGGTGTTAAATGAAATGTGGTCTTCAATAACATAGGGTGTGTTGCTGTTGGTAGGGTCAACAGTAACCTCAACAAAAATGAAGAGACTGTCTCCGGCTGCAATGTAAACATCCTCAAAATGTACACCGTTGTCGCCATCTACAGCCATTCGAAATTGAGACGAAGTTCCTCCCAATAAATCTATAGAACTGATTGAGATAGGACTGTTATTTTCGTTGTATACTTTAATCACTTGTGTGGTACTACCAATGGTGGTAAATACCGTATCGAATAACAAAGTGTCGGTAGAAAAGCTGAGCGCTGCAGAAGGGTCTGTAGTAATGGTCTCGCGATCACACGAAACAAAATTAAAAATGAAGAAAAGCCCAAGCAGGGCAACGGTTACGCTTTTCATAATGCAAAGATGCGATAAAGAACTTGATTCTACTTGATTTATTGTTGTTCACCTTGTATTCGTTGAAAACTTGATTTTCATTCTGCGTATGCAATTGATTTATTGAATTTCTTGCATGGTATGAATTCGAACATTCTTCAGGCCTTACTGAAATTATTTGCTATTGTTTCCAATCAAAGTGAAAGCAAGGGCAGACAAGTAATTTCTGTCTTTCTGGGGAACAGGTTGTCACAAACTCAACTTGATCAATTCATACAAGATTACGAGTCATACGTTTTGTTGTATCACAAACCGCGAGCGAATGCTGAAAAGCATACTTCCATGACCAGTGTGAAAGTTCTTCGTTTGTGCGATGAAATTCAGTCTGGCCTGAATCAAGAGGAAAGAATTACCGTTTTTGTTCGTTTGGTTGAATTTGTTTCTTTGAATGATTCTCGATCAGAACAAGTCACTGAATTTTTAGACACGGTTGCTTCATCTTTTAATATTCTAGACAACTTAAAGCAAGCGGTCTATGCATTCACATCGTCAAGTTCTCTCATTGCCTCCGAATTTTTTTTAATTTTCGATTCAAATATTGCAGAACCTCACAGTCATTTACCCAATGGGCAGTTGAATTTCTTCCGAGTTCCAGAATTGAACTTGTTTTTTGTTCGTTATTTCGGAAGTGATGAATTGTTTTTAAACGGTGCTATAATTCAACCTAAAGCGCTTTACTCTTTTCCCACAGGTTCAAGTATTCGTGGTTCCCGAAGTAGAACTATTTTTTACAGTGACGCCTTGCACGCCTTTCAAGACTCCGATCAAATTAGTCATTTCTCTTTTGAAGTGCGTTCGGTTTACCATGAATTTGCCAAGAAAAAAACAGCGGTTGATACCCTTTCGATTCAAACTGAATCGGGAAATTTAATTGGAATAATGGGGGGAAGTGGTAGTGGGAAGTCAACACTGCTAAATATTTTGAATGGCAACACGAAACCCAAGCGTGGCGATGTGTGCATTAATGGGAAGAGCATATTTGAAAAGGGAAACAATTCGAGACAATTCATGGGATATATCTCTCAAGATGATATTCTCATTGAAGAACTCACGGTTTTTCAAAACTTATACTTTAATGCGGAATTGTTGTTTCGCGATAAAACAAAAAATCAAATTCAACGCATGGTTTTAGAGACTCTACAGAGTGTAGGGTTATCAGATGTGAAAGATTTAAGGGTGGGAAGTGTTTTAGACAAAACCATAAGCGGAGGGCAACGCAAACGATTGAATATTGCCCTTGAGTTAATTCGCGAACCGGCAATACTTTTTGTTGATGAGCCCACAAGCGGGTTGTCGAGCAGGGATTCTGAAAATATCATGGATCTCTTAAAAGAATTGTCTTTAAGAGGGAAGTTGGTTTTTGTTGTGATACATCAACCAAGCAGCGACATCTTTAATTTGTTCGATCAATTGCTACTGTTAGATCAAGGTGGAATGCCAATCTATTTCGGTAATCCCATTGATAGTATTCTGTACTTCAAGAAACTGGTGAATCAAGTAAATATTGAAGAGACAAAATGTGTGCGATGTGGAAATGTAAATCCTGAGCAGTTGTTCTCAATCATTGAGGCGAAAGTGATAGATGAATATGGGAGAGAGACCACGCAAAGGAAAGTTTGTTCTGAGGAATGGAATTCTCTTTTTCATTTGTATCAACAACAAAATGAAACGGAAAATAGATTCAGTAAAGTCAATGTTGCAATAGAAAAAAACGAGCAGCTTCCGCGTATTTACAAACAGTTTTTTGTCTTTTTGAAGCGCGATGTACTTGGCAAGATTACGAACAAGCAATACCTGCTTATTAATTTATTAGAAGCTCCACTTTTGGCTTTTTTGCTTTCATGGTTTGTGAAGTATGAAGGCCCAGACGGATATTCATTATTCAAGAATCAGAACTTCCCACAGTTCCTTTTCATTGCGGTTGTGGTCTCATTATTTATGGGATTAACCGTAAGTGCCGAAGAAATAATTAAAGATCAAAAAATACTTAAGCGAGAACATTATTTGGGTTTGAATCGAAAAGGATATCTCTGGTCTAAAATTATTCTCATGTTTTTTATTTCAGCAATTCAGACTTTTTTGTTCGTTGGAATAGGAAATGCGATTCTTGAGGTGCATGGTATGTTTTGGCCGTTCTTTCTCATTTTATTTTCGACAGCTTGCTTTGCTAATGTTCTAGGGCTCAACATTAGCGCAACGTTTAACAGTGCCAAAGTGATTTACATTGTAATTCCAATACTGATCATTCCTCAGCTTTTATTCTCTGGTGTGATTGTGCGTTTTGATCGCTTAAATAAGAGTATAATGAAAGAGGGAAAGGTGAGTTGGATTGGTGATTTAATGGCTAGCAGGTGGGCCTATGAAGCGCTTGCCGTTTACCATTTTACCGAAAATGAATTTATTAAACCCACTTTCGAAATGGAATCCAAACTCAGAACCATTTCTTTTGAAAAAGATTTTTGGTCTGTGGAAATGAAGAATGAGATTCAAAAAGGTCTTGAGGGTAGATTGGAGGAAGAGGGCGTAGCAAGAGTTCAGGATGAAATTTCGAAGCGAAGGGAAGAGCCTGAATTCAATTCCATTGCTATAGAAAATATTCCATCAAATTTCAATCAAGTTCAATTGGCAATCGAAGAATATACTCGCAGAAAGACCATGGAGTATCTCGAGGTGAATGATGCCATTCAAAATTGGGTAGTAGAGCAAACCAATACACCCGAAAAGAAAAAAGAATATTTGAATCTTCAAAACGTATCGCACAATGAAGGTTTAGAGGAATTTGTTACGGCGAAAAACGACTTGAAGAAAATTGTACAAACCCATACTGAGTATATCAGAAAAAGTAATCCCATTTATCAATTACCTTTAGCGTCAACTCCTTTTTTATCAAGTCATTTTTATGCTCCACGAAAGAACTTCTTTGGAAAACAAGTCGCAACGCCTTGGGCCAATGTTTTTGTGCTTTGGGTTATGAGCGCTGGAATGATACTGATGCTCTTATTCGATATTCTTCCGAGGGTAATTACACCTCTTTCATCTCGAATGGGACGCTCAAAATAGCTTCGTAATCTTCTCCGGCTTCAAGCATGTCTTCGTCGTCTGCTTCGTACTTCCAAACAACAACTGCCTTTGCCCCCAATTTTTCGAGACGCTTGAATAAATCTAATAAACATTTACTCGAACTTGTGTTGAAGTATTCGAGTTGAACATGCAACTCCGTTTTTTCAGGTTGTGTTGCTGTCCATGCATCTACCCATTCCATCAACGGCTTGTAAAAATCCAAAGCGTTTTCAGGAATTGACCTTCCTTTCAATTCAAGAACTCCCGATTTCGGGTCGAATGAAACAAAGGGTGATTTTGAGGTGGCTTCGCGAAGGACTGAATTCATGGACGCAAGATAGAAAAATCTTTTCGAACACGAAAAGGTAAGTTATCTTTGCTCGAATGAATGCCTGGTTTGAAGAGTGGTTTGATTCGCCGTTTTACTCAGAATTATATAAGAACAGAAATGAAGCCGAAGCGAAACAATTGATTTCGGGTATAGTCAATTATGTTCGCTTTCCTGAAAATGCGTCTATACTTGATGTGTGTTGTGGGAAAGGAAGGCATTGTCAAGTATTTTCTGAAATGGGTTTTTCAACCACAGGTATTGATTTAAGCGAGAGTAGTATAGATGCTGCCAAGCAGTTGAAGTTAAAGAACAGTTCTTTTACAATACAAGATGCGCGTGATTTTAATTTGAATGAAACGTTTGATTGTGTTGTGAATTTATTTACCAGCTTCGGATACTTTGAGACCGTTCAAGAGCATGAGCAAATGCTCAAATGCATGGCGAAACACGTGAAGAACGATGGGGTTTTGGTAATTGATTTTTTCAATGTTGCCCTTGTGAAGGAATCGGGTCCCGAAACAAGAACTGATGACTCCGGATTAAAATCGTTTACCGTTACTAAGCGCATCGAAGAACATCGAGTTGAAAAAGAAATAGTCATTCAGCATGCCGGGTCTGAGATGAAATACAGAGAGTCGGTTTGGCTTTTTAATGAAGAAGAACTCCGTTTTATGCTGAGTCAGGCTGACATGGAGGTAGTAGATGTTTTTGGTAACTATGAAATGAATGCATTTGATTCAAGGGTTTCGCCGCGATGCATTCTTTTTGCAAAACACAGATCTTAATGCAAGAAATATTGTTGTCCTCTTCGATTCTTTTTGCTTGCAGCATGGCAGGAGGGGCACTGGCTTTAATTTGGAAATGGAAAAACCAAAATTGGCTGAAACTACTTTTGGCTTTTAGTGCAGCCTACTTATTGTCATTAACCGTTTTGCATTTGCTTCCAGAGTTATATGATTTTGGAATTGAACAAGTCGGATGGTTCGTTATTGCCGGATTCTTATTACAAGTTATTCTTGATTTCTTTTCACAAGGTGTTGAGCACGGTCATGCCCACGTGCATGGCCCAATTACACCAGCGTTTTTAACCATGGTTATGGTTTCTTTGTGGATTCATGCATTCATAGAAGGGATGCCTTTTGGTGCAGAGCACGAAGTTCACGGTGCTGCCGAAGCTCATGGTCATAGTCATGAACACTTACATGAAATTGATGCACATCAGCATTCTTTGCTTCTTGGAATTGGACTGCATAAAATAACCGAAGCCTTTGTATTAGCCTCTTTATTTCTGCATACGAATTTGAAGAAATTAACTTCTTGGATATTACTGGCCTTATTTGCCTGCATAGCACCACTAGGTGCGTTCACGCACCATTGGATAGATGTTGTGGGTTGGGATATAGATGGCGTTTGGTACGCAGGTATGATAGGTGTTTTGGTTGGAATACTTTTGCATGTCTCTACCATTATTTTGTTTGAAGGTGAGATGGGGCATAAGTTTAATTGGATAAAATTTGTGGCTATTATTGCGGGTATAGCAGCAGTTGGATTGATATAAATATTTTTCTTCAAAAAAAAGCCGCTTTCGAGCGGCTTTTCTGTTTAGGTAATTAGGCAGGGCTTACGCTATGCTTAATTTCTTTTCAAGATCTTCAAGATATTTTCTAAAGTGCTTGTCTGTCTCTTGTAAGTTATTTACTGTGCGACACGCATGAAGAACTGTTGCGTGGTCTTTTCCGCCGCAATGAGCTCCAATGCTCGCCAAACTGCTCTTGGTCATCTTCTTCGCGAAATACATCGCAATCTGACGTGCTTGAACGATTTCACGCTTACGCGTCTTGCTCTTCAACAATTCAATAGGAAGATCGAAGTAATCGCAAACCACTTTCTGAATGTAATCAATGCTTACTTCACGGGCAGTGTTCTTCACAAACTTATCAATCATCTGTTTGGCAAGATCTAGCGTAATGGCTTTCTTGTTCAACGAAGATTGAGCGATTAAAGAGATTAGAGCGCCTTCTAATTCGCGAATGTTTGTGGTAATGCTATATGCCAAGTATTCAACTACTTCATCTGGAAGATCAATACCATCTGCGTACATCTTCTTGCTAAGAATAGCTATACGCGTTTCCAAAGACGGACATTGCAAATCGGCACTTAATCCCCATTTGAAACGAGAAAGAAGACGTTGTTCCATGCCCTGCAATTCAACCGGAGGCATGTCTGAAGTTAAAATGATTTGTTTCCCGCTTTGGTGAAGGTGATTGAAGATGTGGAAGAAGACATCTTGTGTTCTTTCTTTACCCGCGAAGAAATGCACGTCGTCAATGATCAAAACATCAATCATTTGATAGAAATGCGAGAAGTCATTGACCGTGCCGTTCTTCACGGCATCAATGAATTGATGGGTGAACGTTTCACTGTTCACGTAAAGAACGGTCTTCTCTGCAAATTTGTTTTTAATCTCAAGTCCTATCGCATGCGCCAAGTGAGATTTGCCATATCCCGTTGCTCCATAAATTAACAACGGATTAAAAGCTGTTCCGCCCGGTTTGTTTGCCACCGCGTATCCTGCACTGCGAGCCAAACGGTTGCAGTCACCTTCTACAAAATTTTCAAAAGAATAATTCGGATTTAAATTCGAATCGATATTTAATTTACGAAGGCCAGGAATAATAAACGGATTCTTAATCGGAACGTCACCTAAATCCAAAGGCATAGAAACAGGGGCGTTTTTAACCGCCTTTCTATTGCTTGTTGGAATGTTAATGGTGTAAGGAGTACTTGAAGCTTGATTGTTTTCCATAATGATGGAATACTCCAATCTTCCTTCTGCGCCCAATTCTTTTTTAATGATTTTTTTGAGTAGCGTTACGTAATGCTCTTCCAACCACTCATAGAAAAACTGCGAAGGAACTTGAATTGTTAAAACCTTATTCTCAAGTTTCACGGGTTTAATAGGTTCAAACCAGGTCTTAAATCCTTGGGCACTCACGTTGTCCTTAATGACACTGAGGCAATTTTGCCAAACCTGATTGAAATCTTTAGTCATAATAATACCGGGTGTATAGTAGGGTTAAATAAAATTTGTCAAGGTAATTGCTGATTTGTGTGCTACGCAATTCAGATTACAAAAGAAAGTGAAAAAAAGTGAAAAAAAAATCATTTAGGGTATTGACTTTATGGAATTTTTGATTATTGACTTTTTTTTTCTTTGTTAACAAACTTGTTTGCACTTTTCTAGCTTCAAGTTGTGATATCAACGCTTTTCAAATTTTCTTTGAATTATGAGTCAATTATCAAAAGTTTTCATTTCGCATTTCACGGTAAGATACGCAGAAACAGATCGCATGGGATACCTTTATTATGGTCATTATGCCTCGTATTTCGAAGTGGCAAGGGTCAATGCATTGAAAGAACTAGGTGTGCGTTATAGAGATTTAGAAGATGACGGTTATTTGCTCCCTGTTCGAACATTCGAAGTGAATTATAAACGACCCGCACACTATGATGATGATTTGGAAATCCGAACAACCATTCGGGAATTCAATGGCATTAAAATTCTCTTTTATTTCGAAACGTACAGATCTAGCGAACTTCTAAATACGGCAAGAGTTGAATTGGTATTTGTAAAAAAGTCAACACTTCGACCTTGTGAAGCGCCCGAAAACGCGAAAGAAATTTTGATTCAAGCTACTACAAGGCCATAGGCACTTCCATTAAAAGAATCTCACCCTCAGAGAGCGCTTTTACTTGAAACGATTCTGTTTGTATGATTCCTAACCCGTCGCGAGCACTCATTTCTTTAATCTGTTCATTTCAATCTGAAATTTAAACCTTAATCTATAGCGTATGGTTCAACAACCGTCCCGACTCAATGAGTTTTTTTAAGATTGGTGATTGCCTCATTTGATTTAATAAACCTATGTGTCCCAAATGATGACAATCCGTACCAATGAAATCGACTAAATCAGCTTCAATAAGTCGTTCAGCAATGCTTCTAACCCCCGGACCATAATGCCCAGTTAAGCAATTCGTATTAATTTGTAAAGAGACGCCCCGGTCAACAACATCTTCATATTTTGAAAAGTTATTGTGCCAATATTCGTATCGCTCAGGATGCGCCAGAATGGGCTTGTACCCTGCAACTTGTAAATTGAAAACAGCTCGTCTGTGATTCACTTGTTCTTCATCGAAAGAAAGCTCGAAAAGAATATGTCTATCTCCGAAAGTAAGCAAGTCTTCCTGTTCAATGAGTGATTCGAAATGTTCATCTATGTAATACTCCGCCGCTGCTTGAAACGCTATTTCAAGGCCCCGTTGCTTCAACTCCTGTTTTACAAGGGCTTCTTTTTCTCGGATAATTTGACTTGTATTGGGATACATGTCCCAAAAAATATGCGGGGTAGTGATCAGCTTTTGATATCCCATCTCATGGAGATGAGTAATGAGTTCAATTGAGTTTTCAATATCAACAGCTCCATCATCTATACCGGGCAACAAATGACTATGCATGTCTATTCCAACCAAAGTGAATTGGAATTGCTCTGCAAGAGCAGGTTCATTTTTTTTTAAAATTTTTGAAAACAAACTCATGGTTTCGTCACCGAATTTACCCACTCCTGATTCTCAATATACCATTGAATGGTCGACTTTAATTTTTCACGAAAATCAACAGTCGGAAGCCAAGATGTTTCGCTTGTGATTTTTGAGTTGTCAATGGCGTATCGAAGGTCGTGTCCCAAACGATCTGTAACAAATGAAATAAGTTGAGTACTTGTGCCCAATGCATTTCCTTTCAATTCATCGAATAGCTCAATGATAAGATGCACCAGGTCAAGATTATTCCACTCATTGTTTCCGCCAATACAATATGTTTCTCCGGGTTTACCTTCTTTCCACAGAATATATAAAGCTTGCACGTGGTCTTCAACCCACAGCCAATCTCGAACATTCACACCTTTACCATAAACAGGTATAGGCTTTTGATTCAACAGACTGTTAACTACAACAGGAATTAATTTTTCAGGGAATTGATGAGTTCCAAAATTGTTGCTGCAGTTTGAAATCATAACAGGCATGTCATATGTATCTGCATAGGCGCGAACAAAGTGATCGCTGCTCGCTTTGCTTGCTGAATATGGCGAATGCGGGGAGTATGCGGTTGTTTCTGAAAATTTACCGTCGCTTCCAAGTGTGCCAAAGACCTCATCTGTACTGACGTGAAAAAAGAGCTTTTTACTATGGCCATCAAACCCCTGTTTTCGTGCCTCCTCTAATAAATGAACCGTACCTAATACATTGGTATGAACAAAGGCAAGAGGTCCTTGAATGCTTCTGTCTACGTGACTTTCAGCAGCCAAATGGAAAATACAATTGAAATTGAATTGGCGAAATAACTCAGCACAGTCTTCTTTACTGGATACATCACCTTTCACAAATTGAAAACTGGGGTGGCCTTTTACCTCAACTAAGTTTTCCAAATGTCCGGCATAGGTTAAGGCATCAAAAACCACCACGTGTTCTCCTTTTTCAATAAGGAGTTTCACCAAATGCGATCCTATGAAACCAGCACCACCAGTAACAAGTATTGTATTTGAGTAGTTCAATTTATTTGTTGTTCAAGTTGAATTTGAACCCAATTCGATACCATCGACCTGGCATTTCAACAAAACCAGAATCAATGTACTTTCTGTTCAGTAGATTGGTAATATCTGCTGTCATTGAGACATTTTCACGCAGATTCCAATTCAAACGAAGGTCGAACAAGGTGTAGTTCGTGCCTATGAAACGATGCACATATCTTCCTGCCAATAAAGTTGAAAATGATTTGTTCCACTGATAAGAGAGTTGTCCTACCAATCTGTGTCGTGCATGTTCAAAAGCATATTTCGTTTCAATTCCCTCATCTAGAGAGAAATTAGCATCGAGATACATGTAGTTCAAACTAAAATTGGTTTTATTCATCACTTTCATTGCCGCGTTGAATTGCGCCCCTTTGTATACTACCGATGTGAAATTAGAAGGAGCCCAAACAGTTGTACCTGTCTCACGTGTGTAGGTAATGGCATCTATCACTTGTCTATAAAATGCACTTGCATTAAACTGAATTTTACCGGACTTTCTCATACCAACTTCAACATATCGTGCCATTTCAGAGTTTAAAGAGTCATTGCCAATATTGCCGGGTCCAACGTAGTACATTTCGGTAAATGATGCCATTCTATTTCCAGTTCCTAAATTGGCATAGGCTCGAACAGTATTCGAAATGGTTTGATTCATTTCTACACCAGGGAAAAAAGAATAGGTATTGGAACTGGCATTGAATTGACCATTTACACCTGCAACAACAGTTGTTTTATCTCCAAGTTTCAACTGCTGTTCAGCATAAGTGTTGAAATAATATCGTGATCGTTTTCCTAAGTTATTGCTCGCAAGTATTTCACCTCTTGATTCTATTCCAAGACCAAAGTTTCCCCATTTGTTTTTCTGACTTGCGTGTAATTCCGCTCCGGCGGTAGTTCCAAAATGCCAGTTCTGATATACCTCTGGTTGATCAGCAATAAATACATAGTGATCTGAATTATACCTATAATAGGCCAGTGGTCTCAAGGTCCATTTGTTTTTTTGTATAGAACTCTGCAACGCGAAGTACGAAGTATTCACGGTTTCCACGGCATCCACATCATAAGGGGCCGCATAGAATCCATTGGCTCCGAATTCATTGAAGAATGTTCCTCCTATGATGTCAAGAAAATGGCCGTTATTTAAATGTACACGACCTTGATAATTCAATTTGTATTGGGTATTGGCAGAATTGTAACGGTATCCATCATTTTTCAACAACCCAACTCCAATAGCGTGTTGTGCTTTCCTCATGCCCCAAGTGGCATTGGCTTGTATACCAACCAAAGCATTACCGTTACCATTGTTGTCTCTGGGATCTGCAATACCAGTATATGTCTCAAATGAACTTGAATAGGTATTCGGTTTTTTTGTAACAAAATTTATCGCTCCAGCTAACGCATTCGATCCGTATAGTCTTCCTGCAGCACCATAAGTTATTTCAATGCGTTCAATTTGATTGATATCTACTGGTAAATTCATGAGGTGATGCCCAGTCTGAGCATCGCGCATAGGAATGCCGTTGACCAAAATGAGAGTTTGTTCAAATCCCGCTCCTTGCAATGAAAGGTCTGCCTGAGCACCTAATAGACCACGCTCGTCTAAATCAATTCCCGCCACATAAGTCAATACTTCTGCAATTGTCTTTACGGGTAAAGCTTGAATATCAGCACTGGATATGATTTGAACTGTATGTCCCTCATTCATTAAAGACTGGTCGGCAAAGCGCTTTTCCGTGATTTGAAGTGTTGTGAAATTCAGCGTGTCATTGGCCAAGAACTGAGCTTGGGAAATATAAGACCCAAAGATCAGAAAAGAGAGAGCAATTGATTTTTGTTTGAAATAACTCATGTGTTCAATATTTTCCACAAATCTAATTCATTCGTACTTTAGTAGCCTCAACTTTAGACATGAACAAAATAATAAAATTTACAGTCGCTGGAGCTGCATTATTTTATACCAGTTATGAATTTGCTACGAGGCATTGGGGTATTGGTATAGCCATGCTTATTCCTACGGTAATTCTCGTTTTCGCCTGCACGCGAAGCACAAGAATGATGATGGTATTTTACTTTTCCCAGCTTCAGAAGGTAGAGAAAGCCAAGAGATGGTTAGATAAAATCAAAGAAAGTGACCTTTGGCCCAATCAAAGAGGGTACTATTACTTTCTTAAGGGAAGCATGGAGGCGCAATCAAATAGCATTGCTGAATCTGAGCGATACATGAAAAAAGCGTTGGAATTGGGATTAAAACGTGACGAAGACAAGGCTATGATTTATTTGCAATTGGCATCTCTTTCACTTTCGAAGGGGAAAATTCAATTGGCTAAAAATCACATTGCAACAGCCAAAAATTTAGATACCAAGGGCATGTTGAAAAGTGAAATCAAGCAGGTAGAGAAATACATAAAATCAGGGCCACAAGTGGCACGCAGAAGCTATTAATCATGATTCAAGATCTTCATTCGAAAAGTAAATCGCTCTGTGTGGTTGGATTGGGGTATGTTGGTTTGCCAATAGCCCTCGAGTTTGCTAAGAATTTCCGCGTAGTGGGGTTTGATATCAACCAAGAACGTGTAGATCTCATGCGCAAGGGAATAGATCCTTCGAAAGAATTAGATGCTACTGCTTTTGAGAATTGCGACATTACATTCACTTTAGATGAATCAGAATTGAAAGATGTTGGATTTTATGTGGTGGCTGTTCCAACTCCAATCAACAACATGAATCTACCTGATCTAACTCCTGTGTTAAGTGCGTCTAGAACGGTAGGTAGAAATCTAAAAAAGGGAGATTATGTGGTGTATGAAAGTACCGTCTATCCTGGCTGCACGGAAGATGATTGTGTTCCAATACTAGAGGAACTCTCAGGATTGAAATTTGGTGTTGACTTCAAGGTAGGCTATAGCCCCGAAAGAATTAATCCAGGTGATAAACACAATACGCTTCGAACCATCATGAAGGTGGTAAGTGGCTGCGATGAAGAATCATTAAGTATCATTTCTCAAGTGTATGAGACGGTAGTAGATGCAGGTGTTTACAAAGCATCTTCCATAAAAGTGGCGGAGGCTTGTAAAATCATTGAAAACACGCAGCGCGACGTGAACATTGCTTTAGTCAATGAATTGTCTTTGATTTTTAATCGAATGGGCATCAATACCTTTGATGTGCTTCAAGCCGCCGGAACGAAATGGAATTTTTTAAAATTCACTCCCGGTTTGGTTGGTGGTCATTGCATTGGCGTAGATCCATACTACCTCGTCTATAAGGCAAAGAAAGTAGGTTACTTTTCGAAGGTAATCAGCAGTGCAAGATATGTGAATGATAGTATGGGCTTCTATGTGGGGAAGCAAACAGTAAAGAAAATTTTGGAGCAAGGAAAGAATGCTTTGGAAGCGAAGGTGTTGGTATTAGGAGCCACCTTTAAGGAAAATGTGTCTGACATACGCAACTCGAAAGTGGTGGATATTATTCGTGAACTGGAAAGTTTTAGTGTTCACGTAGATGTTATGGATCCGCATGCCGATGCTCAGGAATTAAACCATGAGTATGGTTTTAATCTGGTTGAAAAACCCAAATCGGGTGCGTATGACGCCATTATCTTAGCAGTTGCACACACCAATTTTATTGGATTGGACGAAACTTATTTCCAAGATTTGTTAACGAATGGTGAAGGGTTATTTATGGATTTAAAGGGTTTGTATAGTAACAAGTTTTCAAAAATAAAATACTGGAGCTTGTAATGTCACATGATTTGTCAAGCATACAAATAGAGGTCGACGCATCTTTTCTCTATGCGCTACTGGCAGAGCATGAAGAAGACGAAAATGTAGCCAAGGTATTTCGCGAAATGAGCGAAATAGAAATGGGGCATGCCTTGGCTTTCCTTAAAAGCAAAGGTCTCGAACAATCCGATTTACCTCAGCCTTCAGGACGAGCGAAGACCTTAAAGAAAATTGGTAAAATCTTCGGATACGATTACGTGCTTGGTGTGCTGCTCGATACAGAGAAAGGTCTTTCGGCTGGAGTGCTTCGGGCTAGAAAAGAACAACAATTAAAAAATTCAATCTCAGACACGGCGCATGTTTCAATTCTCCGGAATTTGTTGCATGCCAACAAGAAAATTGCAGGTTCTTCTTTGGTTCGTTTTGAAAAAAGACATCGGAACGTAGGGGGAAATGCCATTCGAGCTGCTGTATTGGGAGGAAATGACGGATTGGTTTCAAACTTCAGTTTAGTTATGGGGGTAGCAGGAGCAAGTGTCGGTAGTGGTTCAGTGCTGCTCACTGGATTAGCAGGAATGCTTGCAGGTGCTTTGTCCATGGCTCTGGGTGAATGGATCAGTGTGAAATCTTCGCAAGAATTATCAGAGAATCAAATGGCCTTGGAGGCAGAAGAGTTGGAAATTAATCCTGAAGGGGAGGAGCAAGAAATTGCGCTTATATTCATGGCCAAAGGAATTCCTGAAGAACAGGCAAGAACCATGGCTGCTCAAATTATGGAAAATAAAGAGCAGGCTTTGGATCTTTTGGTTAAAGAGGAATTAGGTATCAATGAAGAAGAAATGAAAGGGTCAGCAATGGAAGCTGCTTATTCTTCATTCTTTCTATTTATAACGGGAGCCATTATTCCAGTAATTCCCTTTTTCTTCACCTCAGGCTTTTTAGCAATTTCTCTCAGCGCATGTGCAAGTGCATTGGGGTTATTCGGTATTGGAGCGGCAATTACCTTGTTCACCGGGAAAAATGTCTGGTACAGCGGTTTCAGACAAGTGGTATTTGGCTTGGCAGCAGCGGCCATCACCTTTGGAATTGGGAAATTAATTGGTGCTCAACTGTAAGGTAACTCGTAATAGAAAATAGCTGGAAATTATTTCTGTCGCCAGGAATGTATCTGCTTCAATTGAAATTGAACGACCGCATATATGAACAGCGGTTACTCATTGGGCCATAATTTGAACAGAGTGATTTTTTTTGCGTTAATTCGCAACATGAAATTTTCACTTTCGTGCCTTATACTTTTATTGCTCGTCTGCAATACATCTCATTCACAATCTCAAATTGAGGGTACTTATGATTCGAAAAAAAGAGTCTTTACCCCGAGTAACAACGTGTATATAGTGTATGATTTTCGAGATGGATTGGCGAAGTTTAGAACGAATGATAAATATGGTGTTATAGATACAACGGGGAAAGTCATTGTTCCCATGATCTATGACGAAATTGAGTCTTTTCTTGATGGTGTGGCACGGGTAGAAATATTTGGTGACTATCCTACACATTATGGATTTATTGATATGACTGGAAAAGAAGTGCTTCCAGTCATTTATACCGATGCTGACGATTGGTACTATCGCAGTATGCGATTTTCAGATTTGCTTGTTGTTGGAATAGATCAGAAATACGGATGCTTCGACAAAAAAGGAAAAAAGATTCTTCCACTCGAATACGGTAGCATTGGAAACTACTCGAGCGGTCTAGCAACCATTTACAAAGATGGAAAAATGGGTTGCATAAACAAAGAAGGAAAAATTGTTATTCCTATAGTTTACGACCGAATTAACGATTTTGGCTTGGAAACATCTATTGTACAAAAAGATGGGAAATGGGGAATGATCAATAAAATGGGAGAGGTTGTTCTTCCCTTGATTTATGAGGCTGAGATGCGATTTAGTGGCGAATTGTGCATTACAAAACTGAATGGTCAATTTGGCATTATTGATAGAAACGGAAAGGTTTTAATCCCTTTTCAATATGAGAGTATTTCTTATTTCCGCGAAGGATTGGCACACGCCGTTCTCAATGGCAAGCACGGATTCATCAATGAAAAAGGAGAAACTATTATTCCTTTTGAATACGATTGGGCTGGGAATTTCAGCGAAGGTTATGTCATTGCGAAAAAGAATAATCTTTGGGGACACCTGAACAAAGTCGGAGAAGTAACCACACCGTTTGAATACGAGCAAACTGGGGACTTCAACCGTGGGCTCTCCAACGTGAAGAAAAATGGAAAATCGGGGAGGGTCAATACTTCAGGAAAACTTATTCTGCCTTGCAAGTATGATGGTATTGATGGTCGATATGTAGAAGGAAGAATGATTGTGAGTATTAATTTTCCCGAAGGAAGAAAAAAAGGATTTGTAGATGAAGCCGGCAACGAGGTAATACCATGTATGTATTACAATGCTAAGGCATTTTCTGGAGGTAAGGCTGAGGTTCAAAAAGATCCGAATAGTCCTTGGATAACCATTGATGTGAATGGAAAAGAGGTGAAGCCCTAATTTTTTTTTCGACCAATCACGTGTAACTTTTTTAATTCTGTAGCGTCTTGCTTTTGAATTATGACAATCAAAGAGTACAACGCATGTGTAGATGGTTTTTCAGATCGTGTGTATGCCTACGCTTTGAAATTGCTCAGAGACTCTGCTTTGGCCGAAGATATTGTTCAAGATGTATTTGAACGGTTGTGGTTGAAAAGAGAAAATGTAGAATTTGAAAAAGCGAAGTCATATCTGTTTCGTTCAACCTACAACGGTATGATCGACTGGAGCAGAAAAGAGAAGTTGAGAAAAGATTACAATCCGGTTTTAGCGTCGGTTGAACAAGATCACAGTGAAGAGTTAAAAACCTTGATTGACCAGGGTCTTCAGCAACTACCGTTAATTCAGCAACAGCTGATATTACTCCGCGACTATGAAGATTATGCATACTCTGAAATTGCAGAAATTGCCGGGATCTCTGAGAGTCAAGTTAAAGTGTATCTGCACAGAGGAAGGGCAGAGCTGAAATCATACATAACAGAACATTGGGTAAAATGAAAGTGCCAAAAGAAAACATATCCTTTCCCCACAAATCAATACTTCGGAAAGAAGCGATTACTGACGAGGAGATCTCATCAGTTCTCAGAGCTGAAGGCGCTGCCAGTCAATTAAACAGTCAGGTGAAGGATAGTTTAAAGAAAACAAGAACTGTGCAACTGGTCTATTGGATTGGAGCCTCAGCCGCTTCAGCAATCTTGTTGTTTTTTTTAATTTCTCATCTGTATACAGAACGGAATCAAGTGGCTGAAACGCAAGATCAACACCCGTCAACGCACAATGAGAGACCCTGCAACTTAGATAGTCTTTTGTCCGTTCGCGCCTATGCGCCGAAACTTACTGCTGACTCTTTCATTATTGATTGGTCTTTATTTCAATGGGATCCATTTTATTTTTCCAATATTCCCCTCAACGGTTGTGGAGGAGTAGTATACTTAAATCCTTGGGAATGGAACAACAACGCGTGGTGGCCTAATGTGGGATTCCCACAGTATCAGGGAACAACCTATGTTGACATCAACGATAACGCAATTGCATTGGCGAGAGAAGATTCAATTTTATGTGCACAAGATTCTATTCAAGGGCTGCAGCAAAATTTGGTTGCTGAGGAAATGGAAGTTATAGAAACAGAAGAGTATCTTACGGTGAAATCTTGGTTGAAATTGGAATGGGAAAATCGAACGTCTTTTCTTCAGAAAGCTAAAAAAGTTTGGAAGAAGATTAGATCAAAGAATAACGAAGAAGAGGATTACATTCAAATAGCTTACAAAGGAAAATCAATTCACTTATAATTTAAATTCATGAAAAAGTTTTTATCAATTCTATGCTTGGCGGCTTTGACTTATCATTCAAATGCCATGGCATATTCAATAGTAGAAGTTCGAGATACCACCATTCAGCCTAAAAGCGATGACACGTTGCGATTGCGAATTGGGCAAATGAAGATTGATATTTATCCAGATTCTTCCGCTGTAATACAAGTTGCAAATGGAAAGAAAAAACCCCAAGTGAAAGATTTTGCATGGTATGGGTTCAGTGGTTTACGTTACGGCTTTTTATATCTAATGGATGAAAATGAGAAAATTCAAACCGAGGGATGGTTGGGAAATACCGGCAGACGCAATGTTAGTTCTCATGTTGCTTTCAATGTGTTGAATGCAACATGGGATTTAGATAAGAGTCACTTGCGTATTTGCACAGGGCTTGGTTTCCAGTTCAATACAATTGCTCTGAATAAAGAGTATAAATTACTAGAACAAGATTCCCTTTCTTTTGTAACTGGAATTACCCCGAATTACAAGTTAAGTACGTTGAATGCCAATTACATTCAAGTACCGTTTATTTTTCAATTTAATGGTAGGTTGAAAAAAGATAGTGATGGTGACTATACCGCTTTTCATTCTAGTATAGGATGCATTGGAAGTTATCTGATTGGCAGTAATGCCTATTACAAATGGGAACAAGATGGCGAAAAGAAAAAACAACGTTTGGAGGGTAATTATGGATTAGATCCATTCCAAGTTGACATTTACGCTGATTTTGGTTTTGGAGATGTTCTAACTTGGTATTTGCAAACGGGTCTACTTTCTGTCTTCAAAGAGAATAAAGGACCTGAGCTGTATAGTTTATCTACCGGATTAAAAATAAACTTCTAACTAGCGAACCAAAGTAACTTGTCCTTGCATTTCTCGTGTAAGGTCACTTTCACTTAATTTCACTCTCAATACCCAGAGATAGACACCGTCTTGTGCGTAGTAGTCTCCATTATGTACATTACCAGTCCAAGCTTGTTTGTAATCTGTGGTCTCGAAAATGACATCACCCCAACGATTATAAATTGCAAGGTAGTAGCTCGGATTTTCTTCATCAATACCAGACATAATTGGCATGAAAACATCATTGATTCCATCTTGATCAGGCGTAAATGAATTCGGAACAAAAATGAATTCTTCTCTGTCAACTGTAACCGTGTAACAAACTTGGTCTGTGCACCCATATAATCCTTCAACTGAAAGGCAAGCATCAAACGTTTCAGCAATATCAGAAGGCATAAAATAGATCGGGTTTACCTCTGAATTGGTTTGACCATTGATGGTCCAATTGTTTATCAGATTTCCCAATGATAGGTTTGTGAAAGTAACCTCAGGATCTATAGTAGCTGGAGTAGTAGGGAGCCATGTAAATGATGCAACGGGTGGATTAACGGTACAGATGTAATCTGCAACACTGGTGCTACTGCTACATCCGT
>VGFR01000022.1 GCA_016868835.1 Bacteroidota bacterium
AGGGGAGTGGCAGGAATTGACGGATGCACAAGTACCGCGGTGGGCTATGCATATAACGCACAAAATGAGGTGTATTTCATTTCCGGTGAATTAGCGTTCATGTACGACTCAAATGCTTTTTGGAACAAGTACGTTTCTCGAAAATTGAAGGTTATTGTCATTAACAATGGAGGTGGTGGTATTTTTCGAATTATTGATGGCGCCAAGGATTCACATACACTGGAAACGCTGCAGGAAACTCCTCATGATTTGAGTGTAGAAAATTTGGTTCGCCGATATGGTCTGAAATACCTCTCAGCTTCCAATGAAAATGAACTTTTACATGCACTTCATGTTCTAAATGAAGAGCGAGAATGCACCATATTAGAAGTGTTTACACCACGATTGGAAAATGCTGAAATTTTAGATACTTTTTTCAAAGCAATACATTTGAACCATGAATAGAAATTGGACAACAATCAAAGAATACGAGGACATTCGTTTTGAATACTTCGAAGGAATAGCCAAAATCACAATCAACAGGCCACAAGTATACAATGCATTCCGACCACAAACCAATGTGGAAATGATTGATGCAATGGACATTTGTAGAGAAAGACAAGACATTGCTGTGGTTGTTTTAACTGGTGAAGGGGATAAAGCTTTTTGTAGTGGTGGAGATCAGAATGTAAAAGGAGTTGGCGGATACGTAGATGAAAAGGGTGTTCCTCGATTGAATGTTTTGGATTTGCACAAACGAATCAGAGAATTACCAAAACCCGTTATTGCCATGGTGAATGGATACGCCATTGGCGGTGGTCACGTATTACACGTTGTCTGTGATTTAACTATCGCTTCTGAAAATGCGCGTTTTGGTCAAACAGGTCCAAAAGTAGGTAGTTTCGATGCGGGGTTTGGTTCAAACTATTTGGCGCGTCATGTGGGTCAGAAAAAAGCGCGCGAAATTTGGTTTTTGTGCGAGCAATATACCGCAGCTGAGGCCGAGTCAATGGGCATGGTGAATAAAGTAGTGCCTTTGAACAATCTTGAAGAGACCACGGTCAATTGGTGTAAGACCATTATGAAGAGAAGTCCACTTGCCATTCGTATGATAAAAAGAGGTTTGAATGCAGAACTAGACGGACAAAGAGGACTCATGGAATTTGCCGGCGATGCTACGTTACTTTACTACTTAACCGAAGAAGCACAAGAAGGTAAACACGCTTTCCTTGAAAAGCGGGACCCCGATTTTCAAAAATTCCCGAAGTTTCCATAATGAATTGGTGGATACAAGCTGCCCGACCTAGAACCTTGCCACTGGCAACAGCCACTGTTTTTTTCGGCGCAGCGGGAATCGATTGGAATCTACACAATACACTTGTTGTTGTGCTTGCATGGGTCACTGCAGTTGCGCTCCAGATATTCTCAAATTTTGCAAATGATTGGGGAGATTTTAAAAACGGTGCTGATGATGACTCCCGAATAGGCCCCGCCCGGGTTATGCAATCTGGAAGCGTGACCATGAAGTCCATGAAAAAAGCGCTTGTCATTCTTGGGTTTGCATCATTTATACTTGGTTTTATTTTGCTTTATTTTTCGCTTATTATGGTCGGAAAATACACCGACTTTTTAGTGTTTTTATCAGTAGGGATTTTGGCTATTTGGGCTGCATACAGGTATACTGCAGGTGATAACCCATATGGGTATAAAGGGCTTGGAGATGTATTCGTTTTTTTATTTTTCGGAATAGTTTCGCCAGCAGGGCTCTATTACTTATTACATTTTTCTATCGATTGGAGCATAATGCTGCGCATAGGTTTTGTGGGTCTTGCCTGCGTTATGGTTTTGCATTTAAATAACATGCGCGATAGACAAACAGATGAAGCTACAGGTAAAAAAACAATTGCGGTGAAACTTGGATTTACATATTCGAAATGGTTGCATGGTTTTTACGGAACGGTATGCATTCTTTCTTCACTTGGATTGGTTTTTTTGTCTCACTTTTCATTCGCGAGTATGTTATTCGGCGCATTCTCATTGCTCTGGTTAATTATTCATTTAGTTATTGTTCTGCGTATTCAAGCAGAAAAGAGTTTTGATGCTCAACTCAAAGTGGTCGCATTGTCAACCTTTATAAGTAGCATACTCTACTTGTTTTGCTAGATTTTAGCTTTGTCCATTATCTTTGAAACATGAGTTTGCGATCAAGAGAAATAAAAGGTATTTCAGTTCTTTACCTACTTGCAATCGTAGGTACTATTCTTGCGAATTCTACTTTTGTATTGAAAGACATTACACATGTGCTTAAAGATGTGAGTCCTGCGTTGCAGTCGACATCGCACGATACAAAAGAAATTTATTTTTTGTGGTTCGATTTTTTTCCAGCGCTTTTCCTCTTTTTGAATGGTTTAACTTTTTCTATTGCATTCAAGAATAAGCGTATGAGTACAAGCCGAATGTCTGGTTATTATAGCAGACGAGGTCTGGTATTAATGGTGTTGGGTTTTCTAACCTCGGGAATATGGCCCATGAATATTCTTTACATCGCGGGTCTGTGTTATTTTACGGCTCCTGTCTTAGCTCGTTTAGATCGTCGAATTCTTGAAGTAGCGTCGGTCTTAATTGTGGTGGTCGGATCATTCGCGGGAAACTTAGATTTTCCAATTTATCCCCAGTTTGAGACGTTGGAATTGTCAAACGGAGTAATTCGAAATCTTATTGGTTTCATATTTTTTAATGGGTATTATTCTTTTCTTCCTTGGGTTGCATTTTTTACTCTCGGAATGTCAATTGGTAAAGGAGACATGCGCATCCGCGGTTGGTTTCCCCCTTTGTCCATACTTGCATTAATCCTCATTGGGGTTGGTGCCGTACTCGAAACTTTTTTAGTCAAAATTTATGGGGAAATTCCCAACATGGGAATTTTTCGTTTTCAATTTCTCGAGGTCAGATTGCATTCGCTGTCTTTTGCTCTTATTGTAGCAGGAATTTGTATTGTATTGACTCATGCAGGTAATTTCTACATGAAAAAAATGTTTAATCATGCATGGATTGAAAAAATATGGCATCCAATCAATCAATTCTCTTCTGCCAAATACACCTTGTATTTTTTAGTGGTCTGTGAAACCATGATCATTTTCTCAGTTGTGAAATATGGTGATCACCCCATTTTTTGGTTTCGTCCTGCTTATGTGCTTATTCCAATGTCTTTGGTGTTATTATTTGGATCTTTTTATCTCACAAAATGGTGGACAAAACGGGTGCATGAGAACACGCCTGTAGAATGGTTACTCAAGAAAATTGCTGGAAGTAAAAAATGATTCTTAGATTTCGAAAAGAGGAATTGATTTTTAAGAAATCAGCGAAGACGAGTCGAGGAATATTAACCGAACGTCCCATCGCTTTTTTAGAATGCCTTGATGCGAATGAAGTCATTTTGGCTCAAGGCGAAATTGCGCTGATTGAAGGACTTAGTACTGAATCTTGGTCAGATATTGAAAATGAAATTGCAAGGTTGTCTTGTTTGAATAATCCACAACAGTGGCAATCGAACTGCTCTTCACTTCAATTTGCAATAGATTGTATTCATGCACAATTGAATTCTGGTCGAATCAATGAACCATTTGTTCATTCAAACAACTTGTTTGAAATACAATTGAATGGTTTGGTGTGGATGAATGAAATTTCAGCCATGCTGCATGAGGCACATGCACTTGTTGAACAAGGGTTTACAGCTGTGAAGTTTAAAATTGGTAGTCTGAATTGGGAAGATGAATTGAACCTGCTCTCTTCATTTCGAAATGCATATCCCTACATTGAAATACGAGTAGACGCGAATGGCGCTTTTAAGGAAGACGCTTTGTTGAAGTTGAATCAGTTGTCTGAATTGAATATTCATAGCATTGAACAGCCAATCGCAAAAGGAAATTGGCAGCGCATGTCAGACCTTTGTTTAAAGAGCCCAATTCCAATTGCCCTCGATGAAGAATTAATTGGATGGAATGAGGAGTTACTGCGGTTTTTGGAAGATCATGGTCTCCCACAATATCTCATACTGAAGCCCTCGCTGCACGGTGGAATAAAAAAATGTGATGATTTGTCTGAGTGGGCAAGTTCAAACCAGCTTCGGTTTTGGGTTACATCCTACTTAGAGTCCAACATTGGTTTGAACCATATAGCCAATTGGGTTTGTTCGAAAGGATGGAATTTTAGACATGGACTTGGAACAGGGACTTTATTTGAGCGAAATTTTGAAGAAAGTTGGCGTGTGGAAAATGGATTTTTAATACCGGTTCAAGTATGAACATAGCAGAAATTTGTATCGCACTTGAATCGCAAAATGGAATGAATTTCCAAACGTCTGGTTCTACGGGTCAACCGAAAACCATTTTTTTTACAAAAGAACAAATTGCAACTTCAGCCCAGCGAACTGCAAATTTTTTCAATATCAATTCGGGAGATGCTGTTTTTTCTTCATTACCACTGAATTATGTGGCCGGAAAAATGATGGTGCTTCGTGCATACCTGTTGAATTGGAAACTTGAATTCCAAGAGCCAAGCACGTTACCCAAAATTGAACAGAATTATAAATTTGCGGTTTTTACACCACATCAGTTCATTCATATTTTAGAGAGAACACCTGAAGTATTCTCTCGGATTGAAACCGTGTTGCTCGGTGGTGGGCCATTTAGTGACCCCGACGCTCTGAGATTTATTCACAAGCTTCCTTGTCAAGTGTATTTAGGCTACGGCATGACAGAGACGTTAACACATATTGCAGTTAGAAATTTATCTGAAGATGAATTAGCCTACACGCCATTAGAAGGAGTGGAAGTGAGGTCGAATGAAAATGACATTTTATCAATCAAAGATAATTTGTTGCAGTTGGATTGGTTTGAAACAGATGATTTGGTTCAAATCAGTAAAAACCGATTCTCAATAACGGGAAGGGTAAGTTCTGTGATCAATTCAGGAGGAGTAAAACTATTTCCTGAAAGTATTGAGGCTAGAATTAAACACTTACTGAATTCAGAATTCTATATTTCCTCCGAGTCAGATGCGAAGCTTGGAGAACGGGTAATTTTAATAAGTACCTCTGAAGTGAACGATTTGCAAAGGAGGCAAATTCAGAAGGTCCTTGGGAAAATAGAAAGCCCGAAAGCATATATAGTTACTCAACAAATAGAAAAGACCCTTTCAGGAAAAGTAGTTCGAAAAAAAATGTAATGTATGATTCAACTTGTATTCGCTTCTGCGAACGAAAATAAGATAAAGGAAATTCAAAGTATTCTACCCCAACAGATTCAACTTTTAGGTTTGAAAGATGTGGGAATTCATGAGGAAATTCTTGAAACAACGGGCACTTTGGAAGGAAATGCAAGACAAAAAGCAGATTATGTTTTCGAGAAAACAGGCTTAAATTGTTTCTCAGATGACACTGGCCTTGAAATACAAGCGCTTCACAATGCGCCAGGAGTAGATTCCGCAATCTATGCGGGACTTCCTAGAAGTTCTCAAAGAAACATTGAAAAAGTATTATTAGAAATGCACGGTGAATTGGAGCGAACAGCACAATTTAGAACCGTCATTTGCTACAAGACTCATCGTGGTGCGTTTTATTTCGAGGGTATGTGTACAGGATCAATTGGCAGAGAAATTCGCGGTGAAGATGGCTTTGGATACGATGGAATTTTTTACCCTGCGGGATACTCAAGAACTTTCGCTGAGATGAATTTGAAAGATAAAAAAATGCTCAGTCATCGATCAAAGGCTTTTCATCAGTTTGTCGAATATCTCCAAACGAATCAGTAAATCGATTAATGTATACATTTGCAACAGACTTTTAATTATGGAAACATATCTAGATTTTGAATCTCCCATTAAAGATTTGCGCGCGCAAATTGAAAAACTTCGCGATAGCGAAAAGAAAAACGGCTTAGATGTTCATACAGCAATAGAAGATTTAGAGCGAGCGATCAAAGAAAAGACCACTGAAATTTATCAAAACTTAACCCCTTGGCAGCGCGTGTTGGTTTCTCGACACCCTGATCGCCCGTATACGTTAGAGTATATCGAATACCTCACTGAAGGAACTTGGCTTGAACAACATGGTGACAGAAATGTGAAGGATGACAAGGCTATGATTGGAGGTTTTGGATTTATAAATGGTCAATCGGTAATGCTCATTGGTCAGCAAAAAGGAAAAAACACCAAAATGAGATCGTATCGCAATTTTGGAATGGCCAATCCGGAAGGATACCGCAAAGCACTTCGTCTTATGAAATTGGCTGAGAAATTCAATAAACCTATTGTTACGTTCATTGATACCCCCGGTGCATTTCCGGGATTAGAGGCGGAGGAACGCGGCCAAGGTGAGGCCATTGCCCGAAATTTATTTGAGATGATGCGCTTGAAGGTTCCTGTCATTTGCATCATTATTGGCGAAGGAGCTTCGGGCGGTGCATTGGGAATTGGAATCGGGGATCGGGTTGTGATGCTAGAAAATACCTGGTACAGCGTTATCTCTCCGGAATCTTGCAGTACCATTCTCTGGAGAAATACAGACCATAAAATGGAGGCTGCTTCTGCACTCAAACTTACAGCTGAAGACATGTTGAAGAACAAGCTCATTGATGGCATCATCAGAGAGCCTCTGGGCGGTGCACACGCAAATAGCGAAGAGGCTGCAGAAATTTTAAAATCAAGTATTGTTCAGATGCTCAACGAACTGAAAGAGGTGCCAACCAACGAACTGGTATCTCAGAGAATTGATAAATTTTGTGCAATGGGCGTTGTACAGAGCTAATTTCACATCAACATATTACATAAATGTGGTGGATTTTGATTAAATTCGCAGCACAAAATATCAAATACAATGAAAAAGGGTTTATCGCTAATTACACTTTCTGTCCTTGCAACTTCTGTCTTCTTTCAAAATTGCGCCACGTTAGGTTCAATGGAAAAGCACAGAGAAGAACTTAAATTTCAAGTTGATCCAACGCCACTTGAGGTGCATGGAGATTCTATAAAGGTGAAAATTACAGGTAAATTCCCTGAGAAATATTTTGCGAAAACGGTAACTGTTGATGCCATTCCAACCTTAACCTATGCAGGTGGCGAGTCGGCTTTCAAAACCGCTTCTTTCAAAGGAGAAAAAGCAACGGGTAACGGCGATGCAATTCCATATAAGATGGGTAAGTCATTCACCTACACTGCAACCATTCCATACGTTGCAGGAATGGAGACAAGTTCATTAGAATTGAGAATCAAAGGTGCAAAAGGTTCAAAGACTGCATCATTCCCCGGAATCAACATTGGAAAGGGTGTAATTACAACCCCTTACCTTATGAAGAGTGACGATAAAGTAATCACTTCAAAAGATGCTTTGGTTCGATCAACAAACAAAACACATGAAGCTAAAATAATCTTTGCAAAAAATTCAAGTGTAGTTGATGCCAAAGAACTGAAAGATGCAGATATTACAGACTTCACCAAAGTTTTAAAGGAAATCAGTTCTAACACGAAAATCACAATCAACAGCATTGAATTGATCTCTTATGCTTCACCAGAGGGTGAATTAGTGAGAAACGACAGTTTGGGCGTTGAGCGTGCACGCGCAGGTAAAAAAGTAGTGATGGATATGTTGAAGAAAGAAAAGATGGATGTTTTGTTTGGAAGTAAAGTGAATATGGTTCCAAACGGTGAGGACTGGGAAGGATTCCGTGCAGCAATGGAAACTTCAAACATTGGTGACCGAGAAATTATCATTCGTATTCTTCAACGTGAAGCAGATGCCGATAAGCGTGAAGCAGAAATTAAAAACATTTCCAAAACGTACGAAGAAATCGAAGAAACAATCTTACCATCACTTCGTCGTTGTGTAATCCGAATCAACTACACAGAAATGGGTCTTTCAGACACAGAGTTGCAGGAAATCGGAAAGTCTGCACCAGGAAGTTTAACTTATGAAGAAGGTTTGAAAGCCGCTTCATTGACGGATGATATGAATACCAAAATCTCAATTTTGAAAGCAGCCGAAGCAAAAGCTAACGGAGATTACAGAGCAAGCAACAACCTTGGTGTGGTTTATTTTGAGCAAGGAAAAGTGGCAGATGCAGGCAAGCAGTTCGAGAAAGCATATGGAATGAAGAAAAATGTTGAGACATCGAATAACTTTGGTACTTCTAAGCGTTTGGGTGGTGATAGAAATGGTGCTTTGAAATTATTCAACGAGAGCGGATCTAACGAATCGAAATACAACAAGGGTATGATATTCATTGCGAATGGTGATTATTCATCAGCAGTAAATACCATGTCTGGTGAGAAAACGTTCAACTCAGCTTTAGCGAAGATGTTAAAAGGTGATAATGCCGGAGCAAAAGCAGATCTTGATGCAAGCAAAGATGGATCAGCTGAAGCTGATTACCTCAGAGCGATTATATGCGCACGTTCGAATGATGCATCTGGTGTTTCTTCAAACATCAAATCAGCAGTGAAAAAGAATGGTGCTTTAACCGAGAAATTCAAAAAAGATTTAGAATTTGAAAAATTCCAAAGTGCTTTGAACTAAGCGAACAGAGTAACAAATAAAAGGGGTCTTAGGCCCCTTTTTTAATGCTATATTGTTAAAACGGCGATATGGAGTGAATGTCGTTGTTCCGTTTTTCAATTTCATTTTTAACAATGGCCATGCGATTCGCTAATCCCGCTAAGTCACTGTAATTATTTTCCAAAAGCCACATCATGGAACCCTCCTGGTTGTCCGCTGCACGCGCAACTTTTTCAAGAACATCATATCCATTGTTACGTAACCACAGAAGTGCATTCGGATTTCCTTCACATCCATTAATGAGAGCCATTAAATGCGGATATCCATTTTCCATGAGCCAAGTACGTGCATCATCTTGATTGTTCAGCGCATAAACAAAAATGCCCAATTCAGCGTAGCCATTTTCCATAAGCCATGTGCGAATTCCTTCGTTGCCAGATACCGCCTCGGCCCAGGCAAGAATTATTTTTATCGGATAGGCCTGCATATTCATAATGCAATGTTAAATAAGTTTTATTCATTTTTGTACGAATAGACTTCCTCTTTTTAGCTTCGCAGCATGAAATTGATTTTTTCATTTCTTGTTTTCATTGTAATCGCAATTAGCTCTTTTGGACAACCTGTTATAAATCCCATATCTCAGGAAGAAACTGCAATGCGCAATCTGGCTGCAGCCAAAGATTCCGGATGGTTTTTTAAAATGTCAGCAACCGTGAATACAACGCAAACGTATTTGAAAAACTGGGCTGCTGGTGGTAATAGTAGTTTGAATATTACAGGCCTTTTCAACGGGGTGCTCAACTACAGATACAAGAAAATTGCGTGGGATAATGTGCTCAATTTGGCATACGGAAGAAGTATTGTAGCCTTCGATATTCCATCAATTAAAACAGAGGATCGATTCGATTTTTCAAGCAAATACGGTCAGCAAGCAAGTAAATTGTGGTATTACTCATGCCTGTTCAGTGTTCGCTCACAAGTTGCACCTGGTTATGCGGCATTACCCAATGGCCTTCCCAATTATGATAAAGGTAGAATTTCAGATTTATTCTCACCAGCCTATGCTGTAGGCGCCTTGGGTATGGATTACAAACCCAATAAAAACATGTCGGTCTTCTTGGCGCCATTAACCTATCGTGCAACGTTCGTATACAACCAAGACTTGGCCAACGCCGGACAGTTTGGAGTAGAGCCCGCAAGAATAGATGCGAACGGGAATATTCTTGCTTTAGGAAAGCGAAGGAGAAATGAATTGGGTGGTTACATTCGAATCAATTATACGAATCTGATTTGGGAGAATGTCACATGGACCAGTAAACTCGAACTCTTTTCGAACTACATTAAAAAGCCAGATAATATTGATTTGAACTGGGAAAACCTCTTCAATATGAAGGTCAATAAATACCTCACCGTATCAGTGGCTGCGCAAATTATTTATGATGACGACATTCGAATTTTGAAGTCGGTCGAATTTACTGATGAAGCGGGAAACTTTCATCCTGCTAACTTGGGTCCGGGATTGCAATTTCGCGAGTTAACTGCAATCGGATTCACCTACACGTTTCACTAATTATTCGTGAGCGCAATCTTTGCCTTTCTTCGTTCCCTTTCCACCAGCACCACCTTCTGAAATGATTACGCCAGTGGCAGTAAAAGCGAGGACCTTTTTCGGTTCAGTGATAGACGCAATTTCGGCTGCTGTTTTTCCTGCGTCTTCAGCAAGGTGTTTTAAATATGCTACACTAAGCTCCTTGTAAAATGCTTCTCCACTCACAACCGTAGATTTTCCTTCGCAATTTTCTAACGGAACAGCAAACGCATGGTCTTTCATGAAAACGGTCATGGCCTCTCCATTTGGCATTGCCACTTCCATCCAACAACCTGCCTTTTTACAAGTCATGTTAATGGTTCCTTTAAACTGACATTGAAGTCTTTCTTTGCCTTGCATTTGTTCTAGCAATTGATTGCCATTCAATGGGCTTGCTTTTACAAAACTAGCTCCATAGCTTGTTTCCGAAGCAGTTATATGTTTGTCATGATTGCAATTCGTAAACACAATCACTGTTAAGAAGAGGGCAATTAAATTTTTCATGGGTTGTTATGTGATGCGAAGATATTCGTTTATTGGGAAATTCAATTCAAGTCCATCATAGGCCAAATGCATTGACTTAGGCAATGCTTCAGAGACTTCAGCATGACAACCCAATTGATGACTAATGTGCGTGAAATAAGTAAGTGGTGCTTGAACATCTTGAGCCAGTTGAATGGCTTCATTCAAGGTGAAATGCGAGATGTGCGGTTCTTTGCGAAGTGCATTCAATACAAGTGCCCTGCAATTTTTTAATTTCTCTTTTTCTTTTTCAGAAATGAAATTGGCATCTGTGATATACACAAAATCGTTGATTCGAAATCCAAGTACAGGTAATTTGTAATGCATGACCTCGATAGGGGTAATGGTTAAATCACCTATGCGAAAATCATCAGATGCATTGATAGCGTGTATCTGAATATTAGGAGCACCCGGATATTTTAATTCATTGAATGCGTAATGAAATTCTCTTCTCAGGGCAGTTTCAACACGTTCGTCGCAATACACACGCATGGGCTCTTTCTGAAAGTAATTGAACGCCCGTATATCATCTAAACCAGCAATGTGGTCTTTGTGCTCATGAGTAAAAACAACGGCATGCAAATGTGCCGTTTTAGAAGTAAGCATTTGTTGCCGAAAGTCGGGGCCGCTGTCTATGACAAGAGTCACTTCCGATGTTTCTATTTTAATTGAAGTACGTAATCTCTTATCCCTTGAGTCAAGAGATAAGCAAACCCCACAGGTGCATCCAATCATTGGAACTCCTTGACTTGTGCCTGTACCTAAAAATGTAACGCGCATCATTTTGCACGAAGATAAAACGTACTTTTGCAAAATGAGCAATTCAATTCATCCGGCAGAAGTTCCATTCATGGTTTTTGCTGATCAAGACGGAAATATTTTTGAAGATACACGATACGAAGTGGTTGGAAGATCTGGTTTTGACGTGTATCCGTTGAGTCCTGAAGATTTTATTGAAGTGCCTTTCGGAAGTGATATGCTTACTTTGCCAGGAAGGCTGCCATACGGGTTACATATTGAATCAGGTGAAATTGAATTAAGAGAAGATGTTCAGGCCGTTGCAAGTCTCAATGCGCCCGCTTATACCCAGCTATTTTCTGCTGCGTTCGCAACGCAAGACGAAGCGCCAACCTTACCGTTATATGCATACACGGCGGTGGGTTGGTACAATGGAAAATTCTATACTACGGCAGTGCGCATTGATCCAGACGACAGGCAAGATCTAGAAAATTTTGATCGTGAACACATTTGGGACGTAACACGAAAACGACTCGAAGAACAACCAAACAATAGATTGGTGCAACACCTTGGCAACAACTGCAGCCTAAAATATTGTTGCCCCGCTGCACGTAATTTTTTCATGGGTAGGTGGGAAGCCCCAATACCAGTAAGTCCGGCGTGCAATAGCAATTGCCTAGGTTGTATTTCATTCCAACCCAAAGAACATGATCTAACTTCACCTCAAGATCGATTAGACTTTATTCCTACCGTGGCCGAAATAGTGGAATACACACTGCCGCATCTCGAAAAAGCCGATCGCCCCATTGTGAGTTTTGGTCAAGGTTGTGAAGGTGAACCGCTTTTGGTATGGCAAACCATTCGAGATGTCATTGTTGAATTGCGGAAGCACACAAATAGAGGAATCATTAATCTTAACACCAACGGTAGTAAGCCCAAAGCAGTTGAAGAGCTTTTCAAGGTAGGTTTAAATAGCATGCGAATTTCAACAAACTCATTGCGGAAGTCTATCTATGAGTCGTATTATTTACCTAACAATTACTCGTTTGAAGACGTAGTAGAATCAGCAAAAATTGCAAGAAAGTACAACGGTTGGGTCAGTATCAACTACTTTACTTTTCCCGGAATGACAGACCATCCAGAAGAGGTTTCAGCCTTAAAAAAGTTTATTCGTGAATCAGACATTAACATGGTACAATGGCGGAACTTCAATATTGATCCAGATTGGTACCTAGGTAAACTTGGAGTTGCAGATTTGCCTCAAGGTTATGGAATTCGAAATGTCATGGAGCAATTGAAACAAGAGTTCCCTCATTTGGCATACGGATATTTTAATCCACCCGCTGAGGTTCAAGAGCATTACAATAAGCTAAGAATTAAATAGCAGCTACTCCACAAAGATGAAAGAGTAAACGGGCACCTACGTTGCCGTTCCAATCGTCATCACCCGGAGCTACTTCCACCAGATCAAATCCAATGATTTTTTTCGAGTCTTTTAAACGCGATAAAAGATAAGTTGCTTGCTGAAAGGTAAGCCCTCCAGGAACAGGCGTTCCTGTGTTCGGACACAGCGTAGGATCTAACCCATCAATGTCGAAACTCACATATACTTTTTCAGGTAGGGCTTCTATAATGGCATCGCAACGCTGCTTCCAAGTCTCACCGTCAAAGCTTGCACGTTGAATGCTCGCATCGGTATGCACAACAACGCGTCCTTGGGCCTCTTCAACCACTTGATTCTCTTCTTCACAGAAATCACGAATTCCAACTTGAACAATTTTAGAAATCTGTGGAATTTGCAGTGCGTTATACATGATAGACGCATGTGAATAGGTGAACCCCTCGTAGGCTATCCGTAAATCCATATGCGCATCAACATGCAATATACCGAAAGAATCATGTTGCTTTGCAAGTGCTTTCAAATATCCCAATGGCGTGCTGTGATCTCCGCCAATGAGTCCAACCGTTTTACCATTATTCATCCACTTCGTAGCCTCTTGCTCCACGTAATCTACCATGTGAGCGCATGCTTCATTTATTTCGTCAATGATTTCTTGCAATTCATCATTGTTCTCAACGTCTATTCCTTCTTCCCAAGCATCAATGATTTGTTGTGCTTTTTCTTTTAATGCATTGGCTCTACCATGCATGCCTGCAGAAGCATCTAACATAGCGATTCCCTTCTTCCAAAGTTCCGGGAATTCAGGGTGAAACAAATCAATTTGGAAACTAGCCTCAAAGATGTGTTCAGGGCCATCAGAGGCTCCAGAACCGTATGAAACAGTGACTTCCCATGGAACAGGCAAAAGCACAATTTCCGATTCCTCTGGAGTGAATGGTAGCCCGTAAATCTGACTGTCAGCTAGCCCCGCATTGTTCGGATTAAATGAGGCTATTTTATCTTGCTTTGAGCCCATTTTCAATCAATTGGTCATTACAGCACGCACCTTATCGGCAGCCTCTTGAAGTGTAATTGCACTGTGAACAGCAAGTCCAGACTCGTCAATTAATTTCTTAGCTTCAACGGCATTTGTTCCTTGCAGACGCACTATGATTGGCACTGGAATGTTACCAATGCTGTTATATGCATCAACAACCCCTTGCGCAACGCGATCACAACGCACAATACCACCGAAGATATTCACTAAGATTGCTTTTACGTTAGAATCACGAAGAATCATTCGGAAGGCGGTTTCAACGCGTTTCGCATCGGCAGTTCCACCTACATCTAAGAAATTCGCGGGCTCTCCGCCACTCAATTTTATAATGTCCATGGTAGCCATTGCCAATCCAGCTCCGTTAACCATACATCCAACGTTTCCGTCTAATTTAACGTAGTTCAAACCTGCTTCTCCTGCCTCAACTTCCAACGCATCTTCTTCAGTAACGTCTCTCATTGCGGCATAATCCGGATGTCTTGTTAATCCGTTTCCATCTAAGGTAACTTTTGCATCAACCGCTAAAATGCGATCATCTGATGTTTTTAGTACAGGATTGATTTCAAACATCGAAGCATCACAACCCACATAGGCATTGTATAATTTTTTTACGAATGAAATCATTTCTTTGAAGGCATTGCCTGATAATCCGAGATTGAAAGCAATGTTTCTTCCCTGAAAATCGGTCACCCCCGTCATGGGGTCAACCAATTCTTTGAAGATACGTTCAGGTGTTTTTTCAGCAACTTCCTCAATGTTCATTCCACCATCGGGTGAATAAACAATCACATTTCTTCCGGCTGAACGATCCAATAATATACTCATATAAAACTCGCGTGGTTCAGAAGAACCTGGCGCGTATACATCTTCTGCAACATACACTTTTTGAACAAGTTTTCCTTGCGCTTTGGTTTGCAGAGTCACCAAGTGTCCACCCAAAATACCTTGTGCTTTTTCTGCAACTTCGTTTAATCCTTTGGCAAGCACAACACCGCGTGAACCCGTTTCGGTGATCGTCCCTTTTCCACGTCCACCCGCATGTATTTGCGCTTTCACAACAAACCAACCTGTGCCAGTTTCTTGTTGAAGTTTTTCGGCAACAGATGTGGCTTCTTCAGGTGTTGATGCTACATATCCGCGCTGAACGGTTACACCAAATTGTGTTAAAATGCTCTTTCCTTGGTATTCGTGAATGTTCATTGTTGTAAAATTGAGCCGCGAAGTTATGAAATAAACCTTAGAATTGTTCATCTTTGTCGCATGATTCAAGCAAAAGGAATTCGCAGAAAATTTGGTCAATTGGAAGTGCTTCGAGGTGTAGATTTAGAAGTGGGTGCAGGTGAGGTCGTGTCTATTGTTGGTCCAAGTGGCGCTGGTAAATCTACTTTACTTCAAATCATAGGAACCCTGGATCAACCTACCTCAGGCTCGTTATCTTTAAATCAAATGAACCCATTCCAAATGGGCCCCTCACAATTGGCGAAATTCCGAAATCAAAACATCGGTTTCGTTTTTCAATTTCATAACCTACTCGCAGAATTTACAGCACTTGAGAATGTAATGATACCAGCTTTGATTCACGGCATAAATAAGGCAGAAGCTGAGCAAAGAGCAAAGAAATGGTTGGAACGTTTGGGGTTGAATCACCGTTTAACACACAAGCCCAGTGAACTATCCGGAGGAGAACAACAGCGCGTTTCAGTTGCCCGAGCATTAATCAACGACCCCAAAGTAATTCTGGCCGATGAACCTTCAGGCAATCTCGACAAAGCCAATGCAAATCAATTGCATCACTTGTTTTTTGAATTAAGAAACGAACTCGGTAACAGTTTCGTTATTGTCACACACAATGATGAACTGGCGTCCATGGCAGATCGCAAAATTCAAATGGCCGACGGACTCATTCTCCCGTCCTAGCCGAAACAAACCAACTGGCCCACATGGATCGACTTAACTGAAACATGTATGGGAAAAGTAGGATTGAAATAGAAAATCCGGTCAAAAGAAATGTCAGCGGATGGGTTAAGAATCCAAATTCAATCCATCCCCACCAATCAAAGGTTTTGAGCGCTACAAGCACACTCACCCATAAAGCTACGGTTAGACCCCAACTCACATAGGCCGCACCAAAATAAAAACCGGGTTCTGGATTAAAATCGGCTCCACAGATAGAACATTCTTTTTTAACCTGACCAAGCTTATAGAAGGTGTAGAGCGATTCATTCTCAAACAAGTGTCCTTCGCCACAAACGGGGCATTTACAGAGAACTGCTTTGCCAATTTTTGATTGTGTTTTTTTGCCATGCTGGCAAATGTCAGAATACTGTTAGTGGTCAAGCATGATTTCAATCACCTAATTGCAAACAAGGGTGTCATAATATGTGGCATACGCAGCCCAAACCCCGAGGCCACCATTCACATTCGATTCAATGTTTGAAGGCAGTGCAAAAGGAGAGCCTTGATTGGCCATTTGATCCTCATAGGTTTTAAAGTATCTAAATACCTTGTAGTCAATGCTCGATCCGCGTACAACAACGGTGTCGCCTCGTTTAAAATAGCCGTCTTCAATACCTGTATCATCGAACTTGTCACTAAACGGAGTCTCGCCTCTGTAGTATGCAAATCCAAATTGAAGGCCATTGAAAAATTCATCGTCATAAACACTCGGAAGCGGAAAAGTAAAAGACAGATCTTTCTGCATGCCTCTGAGATTCTCATCAGGAGCCCAATGCGGATAGTGGCTAATTCTCTTTGTGCACCAACGGTAACAGTTTCCAAGGGTGTCCGGATCACTCATAAACCCATAGATAAATCCCAAGGTGTCATTCACTTCCGGATTGGGACTTGCAAACCACAAACTATCAATAGGAATGGTTGAATTGAGTTTGGTTACAGCTTGAAGCGAGTGATTGTCCTTCTGAACTTGCAGCGTGTAGGTTGTACCCGGAGATCCAAACATTATTGGGTCAAAGGTGGTGTAGAGGCAGATATTCAATGCGGAAATTGCGGCCGCAGGAATTCCCAAAATAGATTCTGCAAGTTGAAGTTGTTCCGGTGTAAGGTTGGAAGAACATACTTGAGTCAAAGTGACCGAATTTTGTCCGTTCGAAACCGTCACAATAGCATCTGTTACGTATGAATTGGCAATGGAGTTGAAATCTGCTGGCTGAAAATAACCACTGCTGTATGTGAGAATAACAACGGGTGGCATACCCGGTTCAATGCTGCCTTGAACAACAATTTGCTCTTCGTATGCTGGTAAATCAATCTCAATTTCCTTTTCACAACTCACTGAAAAAATGGCAATGAATAAGGCAAAGAGAAATACAACAGAACTATTTTTCATGGGGCGAAGGTAGTTTGTTTTTGTATCAAAACCCTTCTGACATTTAGGCAATATTTTCATTTTGGTATCGTTTTTCGTAGACATTTTTAAATTCAATCAATAGCATATGAAAAAAGGTCTTGTGATGTTTGCAATTGCCTTTTCGGGTGGGGCGTTTGCTTTTCTTATTTCTCAACTCGCTGTAAATCTTAACAATCCAAATTCAAATTGGTTTAATTCCGAAGTTCCTGTACATGCAGTCAATTATGCAGAACTTCCACCAGGAACTACAGATTTTGTAGCTGCGGCCGAGCGCTCGGTTAATTCGGTTGTTCACGTTAAAACAGAAATCAAAACGGCACCCGTTTATGATCCATGGGCCGATTTTTTTGGACACAATCAAAACCCAAGAACGCAAATGGCTTCGGGGTCTGGTGTAATCATTTCCAACGACGGATATATTGTCACGAACAATCACGTCATTGATGGTGCAGAAAAAATTCAAGTAACACTCAATAACAATAAAACGTACGATGCCACTTTAGTTGGTAAGGATCCAAGCACAGATATTGCCGTGCTAAAAATCGATGAATCCAATTTGCCAGCTGCCCAATGGGGAAACTCAGATTTGGTGCGTGTGGGTCAGTGGGTTCTTGCTGTGGGTAATCCGTTCGAATTAACCTCGACCGTAACCGCCGGAATTGTAAGCGCGAAAGGTAGAAACATTAATTTAATTGGTGAAGGAAACAGACAAGATGTCTTGCCAGTTGAATCGTTCATTCAGACAGATGCTGCTGTTAACCCTGGCAACAGTGGAGGTGCACTTGTCAATACGAACGGTGAACTCATAGGAATTAATACGGCCATTGCATCTAAAACGGGCTCATACGCAGGATACTCATTTGCAGTTCCGGCTTCAATTGCGCAGAAGGTGGCGAATGACATTATAGAATTTGGTAACGTACAGCGTGGATTTCTCGGAGTACAAATAAGTAACGTTACGGAAGAGCAGGCCAAACAAGTAGGATTACCTGCTGTGGCAGGTGTCTATGTGAATGCTCTGAATGATCAGGGTGCTGCGCAAATTGCAGGTGTGGAAGTAGGGGATATCATATTAAAAGTGGCCGGAATTCAAGTGAATACAGTACCTGAATTGCAAGAGCAAATCAGTAAGTATAGACCCGGTAATAAAGTTGCTTTGATTATTTGGAGAAATGGGAAAGAGAAATCAATTGAAGTGGAATTGAAGAACAAGGAAGGTGGAACAGAAATACGTGATTCAGAAAGTCTTGCTGCAGAATCCATCGCTTCATTAGGAGCCGAGTTTACAGCGCCGTCCGAGAGCGAGTGTAAGGCTCTGAGAATTCAAGGCGGTGCAAAGGTGGCCACCATGACCGCAGGCAAACTTCGCGGAGCAGGAGTGAAGAACGGATACATCATTACCAAAGTCGATGGTGAAATAGTGGCTAGTCCAGAAGATTTAACTGAGATTTTGAAACAGAAATCCGGTGGAATACTCCTGGAAGGCATTTATCCAAATGGTACCCGAGCTTATTACGGTTTCGGTTTATAACTACTCATATTTCAAGCGAACCCTTCCAAGTTTTTGGAGGGGTTCTTTTTATCTTTGCATCGCATTGAAAAATGAATTCAACGCCAATGTTAAACTAAATTTTATTTTATGTCAAATCAATCCAAGATGAATGACACTTACAGCAATGAACTGGCAGTGTATGTTAATCAAGAAAAGGCAGCTGTTGACCTGGCTCACATGGTAGGCAAATTGCTGTTCGACAAATCCATTGAATTGGTGCTTTTCAGAAATCACCTTTCAGATACACGGATTACTGAAATTTTAAGACTGCATAAATACGCAGCAGAAGTTGTTGGAAAACCAATTAGTGTTTTTGATTCTGCCGATCTTGCGAAGACGCTCTCTGATATGGACTTGGCACCAGCCAAAATTGACATTGGAAAATTAGCCTCTGAATGGAGTGCCTCACGTGAACATTACAAATCACAACAAGAATTCTTAGAAGATAAGCTTCAAAACTTCATGGTAGAAGAGGGGCATGATTTGGAACCAAGAGATGTTGTGTTGTTTGGTTTCGGAAGAATTGGAAGGTTAGCTGCACGCGAACTCATTAAACAAGCTGGCCGAGGCCAACAGTTGAGACTTCGTGCTATTGTGACACGTGAAGATGATGAGCTTTCGATCAAGAAACGCGCAGCCCTTTTTGAAAATGATAGTGTGCACGGCAGATTTAAAGGTACCGTAGATACAGACTTTGAGAGCAAATGTCTCATCATTAATGGTCAGCGTGTACACATGATAGGTGCAAAAGATCCCGGTGCTATTGACTATACACAATATGGAATTGAGAATGCCTTGTTAATTGACAATACAGGTGTTTTCAAAGATAGAGAAGCTTTGAGTATACACTTAAAAGCGAAAGGAATAAGCAAAGTGTTGCTTACCGCGCCAGGTAAGGAAGTTCCAAACGTAGTTTACGGAATTAATCACAGAGATCTAGATGTTGAAAATGAAACCATCTTCTCAGCAGCCAGCTGCACCACGAACGCAATTTGTCCCATTCTAAAAACGGTTAATGATGCGCTGCAAATAGATAAAGGTCACATTGAAACGGTGCATGCCTATACCAACGACCAAAATCTGCTCGACAATATGCACAAAAAAAGCAGAAGAGGAAGAAGTGCTGCTGTGAATATGGTTATCACCGAAACCGGGGCAGGTAAAGCTGTTACCAAAGTAATTCCTGTACTTGCGAACAAACTTACTTCCAATGCAGTGCGGGTGCCAACACCAAATGGCTCTTTGGCCATCATTCATGCCTATACAGAT
>VGFR01000023.1 GCA_016868835.1 Bacteroidota bacterium
AAGTACTGAAGAGCAGGACAACCGTCGCACGACCTGCCGTAGCTAATGTCTGTTGCCATCTGTGGGTAAGTCAGTTGGTCTATGATTGTAACACCATCTGGAGCAGTGAAGAAAACCGTTTCGCCATTCCCGCTGAGAGAGAAGTTGGTGTGATTTTCTCCTTGGGTCAAGTTGTCCTTGTCTGCCCAAAAAATGATGTATCCGCCTGGTAGTACTGTAGTGATACCTGGATTGGTTGCTGGAATTTGATACATGGTGAGGTTCAAAGGGTCATCAGATAAATAGTATCCGGCTAAATTGATAATTCCACCTGCGTTATAAATTTCAATCCAATCATCGTATTCAAAAGCGACATCCATTTGACCAAAGTCATTTGATGCAATAACCTCATTGATAAAAAGCGTTTGGGCTTCTGCGTTCAAAATGCCTGCAAAAAGCCCAAGAAAGAATACTAATTTTTTCATATTTAAGATGTTAAGCCAAAGTTAACTGATTTTATGGAGTTCACCTCATTCAGTTGCTATTCCTAATTTTTGTTTCGCTTCAGAAATAGTTATCCTATTGCCATTTTCATAAGCCGTGATAAATGCATCGGGAATTGAGCCATTTCGCAATTCATTTTTGAGTGCAGATGCTTCTTGAAGTGTTTTGAAATTTCCGGCCATGTAGCGAATATTCCCGTTTTTCATGAGTTCAACATGCAATGCGGGTAAAGATTCTAGCGCATTATTTTTTGTAGGCCTAGTATAGACGCCCACTTGTACAGTGAAGAAAATACCTTCAGAAGTTTCAATCAATTTGGCCGATACACCTTCTTCTTGATTATAGTAAGTGGTATTTATACTGCCAGTGGTATTGTTATTTGATGAAACAATAGACGATGCAGAATTATTACTCGTGTTCGAATTTGTATTGTTGGAACTGTTTTGTCCCGCATTGTAAGAAACCAATTCTTCTGTGGTCATTATTGCAGTGTAACCAACTCGTTTTCCATTCTTGTATGCAACTATAAAAGCATCTTTGTATCCCATTGCACGTATGGCATCACGAGCGGATTTAGCTTCGCCATATGCAACAAAAAATCCGCTGCTGTATCGAATAAAACCATTGGCTTGTTGCTCGGCAAAAACGGGTGAAAATTGTGTGAATGTGTTATTCGATACTGGTCTTCGGAATGCACCTACTTGAATGGTGTAAAACGATCCATCAGGCAAAGACGTAAGTGTAGGAATTGGATTCGAATCGTTGTGAGGTTGAAGATTATTGTTTTCAATTGATCCGTACAATGTTGAGGTTACAGTAGCAGGAATAGTCACACTGCCAGACCTGCTGTTGGATGTAGAGTTATTCGAAGTGTTGTTGTTTGAATTGGAAGTGTTCGATTCTGTTGTGTTATTGGAAGTTGTGTTGTTCGACGAAGTATTGTTCGAAGAGTTATTGTTTGAATTGGAAGTGTTCGATTCTGACGTGTTCGTGGAATTTGTATTGTTCGACGAAGAGTTATTCGAAGTGATGTTGTTTGAATTGGAAGTGTTCGATTCCGGTGTGTTATTGGAAGTTGTATTGTTCGACGAAGAGTTATTTGAAGTGTTGTTGTTTGAATTGGAAGTGTTCGATTCGGTTGTGTTATTGGAAGTTGTGTTGTTCGACGAAGAGTTATTTGAAATGTTGTTGTTTGAATTGGAAGGGTTCGATTCCGAAGTGTTATTGGAAGTTGTATTGTTCGAAGAAGTGTTGTTTGACGAAGTGTTGTTTGACGAAGTGTTGTTTGACGAAGTGTTGTTCGAACTTAGATTATTTGAATCCGTTGAAATTTGTGATTTGCTTGCTTCGAAATAAGGTTGAGAAGCTTGAAGGAGAGAACGAATTTTTTTATTTTCCTCAATTACTTCGGTTTCAAGGGCGAATGCTCGGCGGTAAGTATCAGCGCGCTCTATTGGATCTGTCTGACCAACGGCAGTTCTGCGCAATTCTGTAGCTTCGTCCAATGCGCTTTCCTGACGCAATTGCTGCGCACGAATATTATTTTGTATCGAATCAGGTGTATTTGGTAGGTTGAGAAGACTATCTATTTCGAATGATAAATCGTCCAATTCGTATCCAGTTAAGGTAATGATTTGGGCTTGAATTTTTTCTTCTTCCAATGAACGTGACAAAACCAATTCTTCTAATTTTTTATCCATTTTTTTCAAGTCGCGAACTGTGCTTGTGCTTTTCATTTTCGTCTGAATGGATTCAATTTCAGATTGGATTTCAATGAGCTTTTGTTTGTTTTCGAGAGGAATGCCTTGTGCATCGATTCGAGCGAGTAAATCAAATTTCTCATAGGCTTCTGTCGATGCAATGCTTGGATTGGGATCCAAAGCCGACTTATATGCTGATTCAAATGCACCGGCAGTATCAATGCTTGTGTTATTCGAAGTGGTGTTGGTATTCGTGTTCGAAGTAATTGAATTCGTATTGGTTGTATTATCCGCTGTATTGTTCGAAGAATCAACCGCTGTATTGTTCGAAGAATCAACCGATGTATTCCTGGTTTGTATGGTTTTCGATACTTCTTGAATTGACTTTTGTGCCTGTACGTTGGCTTCTTCCAGTTCTTTGAATAGCAGTTCTTGATTTACGGTTTTACCCGACTGTCTGAATTCAGGAAGGGGCTTCGGAAGTGTCTTGGCTTCCACTTGGGTTTCTATTTTTTCTTGTTGGGTAAGAAAACTTAATTCGTTCGATTTCGACTCCATTTTCAGTGCTGTCTTCTCTCGATCTTCTCCCAATTCAATCTGCAAATTCTCAAGCTGAACAATCTTCTCTTGAATGAGTTCCTGTTCCTTTTTCTTTTTGGTACTCGCTAAATTTTCTTTTTCAATTTTGATTTGAAGTTCTGTTTTTATCTCCTCTTCGCCAATTGTTTTCAGTTCACTTTGAAGTGCATTTAATTCACCTTCTTTATCCTTTCTTGAATTGGTAATTTCTTTGGCGTGCTGGGAAGCTGTTTTTGCTGATAAAAGTGCATCGGCTTTTTTCAGGTCCTCATCCAATCCGACAGCATTTTTAGAACTCACTTTTGCTGAAAGCGATTCAGCGAGTGCGTTACCATTGGTTATTGCTGCAGAGATTTGTTCAATGTCTTTTTTGTTTTGAAGCAAAGACTTACCCAATGCTTGTGTTTGCTCATTCGCTATTTTCAATTCTTGTCTTGCACTCGCTAGGGCTTCCATTTCTTGAGCATCCTTTGTATCGGCAGTGAGTTGAAGACTGCTCAGTTTTTCTTGAGCTTCATCAACTACAGAGAGCGATTGTTGTACGAGTGCAACAAGAATCTCATTGGTTTCTTGCAATGCTTTCAGTTCTTCTTGCAATGCTTTATTTTTATCATTGACTGAATTCAATGTGTTTTGAACCGTGTTCCAGTTGGGCTCATTCGAATTGGTGACTGTGCTATTTGAGTTGTTTTCATGGTTATCTACAGATACAATTGCAGTTGTATTTACTTCTAAATTGGCTTTGGTTAGAAGCATCATTTGTGTCAACGTTGCAATGTCTTCTTGCAAAGGTTCATTCCAATGGCATATGATTTCAACCTTTTCTCTTCCACCTTCTTTCGAGGCTTTAAGCTCTTGTTTAAATACAAGTTTGGAATTCAAGTTTGGAATTTCAACCTCTACTTCATGCAATTGTGGACTACCGGCCAGTTGTATGCGGTAGGTGTATGTTCCAGGTTTTGGAATGAAAAGCAAGAAGTTTCCATCTTGCTCATTGCATCGGGTATCAATGACTTTCCGACCTGTACTTTGGTCAATGATTTCAATGTGTGCAGCTTTTGAGGGTGAACCAATCAGATCTGTTAAAAAACCTTTTATGTAGGTAATTTGCATTGGAATTCCATCAACAGCTACTCGGTACACATTCAGATTATTTGAAGAAGTAAAACGACTGCTTGCGAAATAGGCAATTTTATTTTCTGCATCTGTGATAAAAAGCAAATCATCATCGGGAGTATTAATTGCAAAATCCAGATTAATCGCAGGTCCAAACTGATTCAAAGTAGCATCATATTCACTTCTAAAAATGTCATAACCGCCCATGCTCCCATGGCCCTTTGATGCGAAGTACAAGGTCTTACCGTTGGGATGCAGAAAGGCGTAATCTTCATCGAGGTTGGTGTTGATATCACCCTTTACTTTTTCTGGAGTTGTAAAAGCTCCATTTATTCGTTGGGTCACATAAATGTCCTTGCCTGTGGTCCCGTCCTTTCCTTTGGATGCGAAAAAAATGAGTTTCGATTTTTGTGCTTGGAAAATGATATAAGGCTCCTTTGATTTTTTGTCAAGAGCAGATTTTAATTCCTCAGGTGTGGTTATGATTTTTCCAATCGATTCATCGACATTATAAAAACGAAAAAAAGTAGCCTTGTCTGCCTGAGTCTTCTCTAAAACCTGAATGTCTTTGATAGAGCTAAGCAAATTGATTCCTGACTTGCAGGATTCGATTTGAATTTTGACGTCTGATTTCGCAAGTGTTTTTTTATCGGCTTGAGCTTCAAAAGCTTGATACTCTGTAAGGGCCTCGGAAAATTTATAATTGAGATGAAGGGCCTTCGCAACATAGTAATGCACTTCTGCATCATTGTATCCCCTTTTCATTGCATCGCGCATGAAGGCCAATGATTTTTCGCGGTCAACGGTTACAAAGATGCTACTGGCACCAAAGCGAAAAGTATAGAGTGGATTGCTACCGTATAAGGAAACCAGTTGGGAGTATTTGGCGTAAGCGGCATCATACTCCAATTCTGTGAACAAAGCATTTGCCTCCTCAGCCAAAGCTTTTTCATCTACCTTGGGCTGTGACCAAACCAGATTGAAACAAAGGGAGAGAAGAATGGATAAACCAATCTTTAAGGCAAAATTCATTTTTATAACTACGAAATCAATTGATTTCTGTTGCAATTTCGCCCATAATATTAAAATTTCCGAAAATGAAAGATTCTTTTTTTCGCAAATCAATGCTCGCAGGTGGAGTTTTCATGCTCACGGGTGTGGCATTTGGTGCATTTGGTGCGCATGCTTTGAAGCCAAAACTGGATAGCTATGCCATGGATATTTTTGAAAAGGGAGTCTTTTATCAATTCATTCATGCATTGGGTTTAATGATTGCTGCATGCGTGGTGCAGGGAAGAGCAATGAAATGGATATATCGATCATTCACTTTGGGAATTTTATTTTTCTCTTTTTCTCTCTATTTATTGGCCATACGTCAGTTTTTACCAGAAGGTGTAGTCCAATCTGTAGGGCCTATTACCCCTGTGGGTGGGGTCTTGTTTATTCTCGGGTGGATTGTCTTTGTGAAAAACGCGTGTAAGAGAAACATGTATGTTCACAAGGAAAATCACAATGAGAAAGAACAATTCTGAAAATTGAATGTTACTTTTGCAAATAAATCTAAAATTATGTCAGTACTAGTTGGTAAAAAAGCTCCTTCTTTTAAGGCTGGAGCAATAACTAAAGGTGGGGTTGTTACAAGCGACTTTTCACTTGATCAATTTGTAGGTAAGCAGCACGTGGTTTTCTTCTTTTATCCAAAAGATTTCACATTTGTTTGTCCTACTGAGCTTCACGCGTTTCAGGAAAAATTAGCCGAGTTCGAAGCAAGAAATTGTGCTGTTGTAGCGTGTTCTACCGATACCGAAGAAAGCCACTGGGGTTGGTTACAAATGGAAAAGAACGCTGGTGGAATCAAGGGTATTACATATCCAATTGTTGCGGACGTTTCTAAGACCATTTCTGATGCATATGGTGTGTTAGCAGGTGAGTATACGTATGATGAAGAAGGCAACTTAACTGCTACCGGACCAATGATTGCATACAGAGGTTTGTTCTTAATTGACAAGAACGGAGTTGTTATGCATCAAGTGGTAAACAACTTCCCATTGGGAAGAAGTGTTGACGAGGCTTTGCGTATGGTAGATGCATTGCAATTCTTTGAAGAGAACGGTGAGGTTTGTCCTGCAAACTGGACCAAGGGTAGCGAAGGAATGAAAGCAGATCATGAGGGTGTGGCCACTTATTTGGCGAATCACTAATTAAAAATAGAACTTATAAAAAAAGGCCTTCGGGCCTTTTTTTATGGTTTGTCGTTCACGCATTGTTTTGTATTCTTGTGAGATGATGAAAAAATGGTTTTTTAGCTTCTTGTTTATTGCCTTGACTGCGCAATTTTTCGGACAAGATTTTATTTGGTCAGATCGCATGCATTCGGGAATGTCCATTTTCGAATTGGAAACTATGATGCAGGATGTTTGGCCAATCCGACCAACGGAAAGAGGGCAAGGATTCAAACAACTTGAGCGTCAAAAATGGCTCATTCAATTGGGACAAAATGAGCAGGGTGTTCTGCCATCAGGAAGAGAAACCCGTGAGCTTTGGAATGAATTAAAAAGTTATGGTTCCAGTAGATCTGTATCTGGAAATTGGCAGCCCCTAGGTCCCGTTCTAGATGATGTTACCACGCGCGATAACATAGAAGGTGTGGGTAGAACATCATGCATTGCGTTTCACCCTACCGATCCCAACACCATGATTATTGGAACTCCAGCCGGTGGCTTATGGAAAACAATAAATGGTGGACAAACATGGGAAGTAAAAACAGATGATCTCCCAACGCTTGGAATTAGTGCCGTTGCATTCGACCCAATAAATCCATCTATAATATACGCAGGGACTGGCGACAGAGATGCGGGAGATGCACCAGGAATGGGAGTTATTAAAAGTGTAGACGGAGGTGAAACATGGATTTTTTCCAATAGCGGTATTGACGTAAGAACAGTAGGAGCCATGCACATTTGCGATGATGCCACGGGTTCAATAATCATAGGAACAGATAACGGAATTTGGCGTTCGCAAGACGCCGGTGCAACCTGGACACAAGAATCTACCAATACTTACGAATACAAAGATTTGGCAATGCACCCAACGCAACACAACATCTTGTACGCCACAGGAGCAGGTCGGTTTTATAAAAGTATCAATTATGGCGACACTTGGACCATGATCAACAATGGTATGACCTCAGGGACGCGCATGTGTGTGACTACTACACCAACTGAACCCGACGCAGTTTATGTATTACGCACAGGTCAGGCAGCATTTTCTGGCTTTTTTAAAAGCACCGACCAAGGTGAGACTTTCGTCTTGATGTGTAACACCCCGAATATTATGGGTTGGGCTGCAGATGGGTCGAGCAGCGGCGGACAAGCTTGGTATGATCTAGGTTTAGTTGCAGATCAAGAAGTGCCTAATGTGCTTTATGTTGGAGGTATTCGATTGAAGAAAAGTACAGACGGTGGCGCAACATGGTTAGATATCAATTCCAATTATGTGCATGTTGACCAACATGAACTTGAAATTAATCCCCACAACAAAGACCTTTTCGTTTGTAATGACGGTGGTGTTTATTGGTACGAAAATAATTCAGAATGGAAAGATATTTCCAGCGGAATTGTGAATGGTCAAATCTACAGATTTGGTCAATCACCTCATGATGGTGCCAAGGCGCTTACCGGTTTCCAAGACAACGGAACAGCAGAGTTTTTGGGTGCTAGATGGCAACGAAGAGGAGGTGGAGATGGCTTCGAATGTGCGTATGACATTGAAGAAATTGGGAGACACATTGGTAGTATTTATTACGGAGATTTCTACAGAACCAGTCCAGATTACATCAATCAGAAAATTGCTGGTAATGGAATCAATGGCATAAATGAAGAAGGTGCTTGGAGCACGCCGTTTGTTTTACATAATGACTCCAGTTCTTGGATGTATGCAGGATATAAAAATGTATGGCGAAGTAAGAACATCAAGCACCCGAACAAAGATTCGGTTGCATGGCAAAAGATTTCAACGAACTTCTTGAGCGCCAACACTACAGATATCAATCAAATGAAATTTAGTTATGCGAATCCAAACGTATTGTATGCCTCTAAAGGAAGCAGGAAAATGGGAAGAACTGACAATGCCATGGCCGATGCTGTAACATGGTCGAACATTTCCACATACCTACCCTCTACGTTGGTTCCGGTGAACGCTATAGAAACTCATAAAACAAACGATAGTATAGTCTATATCGCATACAATAAAAATGTTTACAAGTCTTTCAATGCGGGTCTTTCATGGACCAACATGACACCGAATTTACCCGATGTTTCAATCAATACCATTGTTACAGACACCTCATCAGTTATAGAAAATTTGTATATCGGAACTGATCTCGGTATTTATTATTGGGATGCAACCATGACCGAATGGATTTCCTTTGCCCAAGGATTCCCTTATGCTGCAAGAGTTACAGAATTGGAGATTGCATACACTACACCAAAGCGCATTCGGGCTTCAACCTATGGAAGAGGATTGTGGGAAAGCGATTTATATTCCGTAAATACGGAAACAATGCCAACCGCTGCTGTTTGGGATACGCAGAACAGTTCGAATGAAATTATTGGATCAACGGATGTTTCAATTTTTTTCTATCGAAATCTTGAAAACATCAATGTATCTGGGTTGGAAATTTCAGATTTCACAGTAAGTAATGGTACCATAAATGCACTTTCAGGCGGACCCAGTCATTATACCATTAACATTACACCGACATCTTTCGGTGAGGTACAGATTGTTCTGCCGAGTAATCAAGTGGTTGATGCTTTTTTTACAGGAAATGCGGCAAGCGATACGTTGAAATTATTCTTCATGCCTGCACCAAGTGATTTTGGAATTTATGGACCGGGTGGAGTTGGGAATGAAGCTGATTTAGCTTTTTGGTTGCGAGCAGACAAGAACGCATATACCAATGCTTCGCTGCTTGCGCAAGATGGCGAAACGGTTTATCAATGGAAAGATCAAATGGGAAGTACAACCCAAGCGTCACAAGGTAACGCGTCACAACGACCAACATGGGTTGCTACAAATGGAGTTGGAAGCAGACCCGCTCTTCAATTTGATGGTGATAATGATTTCTTGCAATTAGATGAAGTCTTAGCAGGAAGAAGCACATCTGCCTACGTAGTGGTTGAAACCGATTCAATTGGTTTCAATGATCACGGTTGGTTCGCTAGCGCGCGAGTTCCGAATGGATATCTTTTGCATCCATGGAAAAATGATTACTACTATCACAGTGAAGTATTGGATTTAAATGAAACGTATTCATCGAGCCCAATCTACTACATTGCAGATGCATCGGCGCCTCATATCTATGGATTTATTTATGGTCAGGATGATTTGCATCAAGTTTTTCAAACCGTTTATGATGATCACTTGTGGCCATTTCCAGGAGTAAATATTGGTCTTCGTGATGAAGTTACACCAATAAATATTCACATGGGTTGGGATTATGATGATCGTTTTGGAGATGGAAGAATTGGCGAACATATTGTATACAGGAGAAGGTTGTTTCAATCGCATCACCGCATTGTAAACACGTATTTAGGTGTGAAGTATGGTATAGACTTGGGCCCAGAAAGCCGATATCACATGTTGAATTTAGCAGAGGAAGTTATTGGTGTGGGTCGTGAAAGTGATGGTGATAAACACCTGAAGGCTCAAGGTTCTAATGAAGTGCAAATCGAGGCTGGTGCGAATTTTTCGGATGGAAATTATTTCATGATTGGAAACAATACACAATCCATGGAAGTGTTAGATGATGTATTCCCGTTCACCTCAAATCGTTTAAATAGAACTTGGGGATTCAGTGCAACGGGTAACAATTTCGACATTACCTTTCGAATTGATGCATCAGCATTGAATGGTATAATAGATCCACATTTAATTATATCGCCAAATGAATCGTTCCTTCCAGCAGATGAAGTTTATTACTACGGAATGACTCTTGTGAACGGGTATTATGAAACCACAATTTTGATTAGCAATCTTGTGAACGGCGTATTTACTTTCGGTGATATTCCGCAAATTAATGTTTTGGAAAATTCGCTTTCACAGGTCATGGTATATCCCAATCCAATTTCCAATGAATTGAGCATAGACCTTGGACATGAGGTGTATGAGTCGACCAAATTAGTCATCTATGCCGTTGATGGAAAAGCAGTTTACAGCTCACAATTGCAAAGTAGATTATCGAAGCTTGCGGTTCCACCATTGGCACAAGGTGTTTATTTTCTTGAGCTGCAAAGTGGTGATGAAAGCAAGCGAGTGAAGTTGATTAAGAATTAAGTGGTTGAATAATGAAAATAGGGCTGATTCTTCATGGTGGAAAAAAGGGGGCTGAGGAATTGCTTTCTCAATTTCATGATGCATTTGGGAAGTTTAATGTGATTTCAGGAAAGACAACGAAGCACGGCGAGGCTGAACAATTGGCAAAAGTGATGGCTGAGTTTGGTGTGAATGCTGTTGTTGTTTGCGGAGGTGATGGTAGTTTGAATCAAGCAGTAAATGGAATTCTTCAATCTAAAAAACCCGATACACCGCTGGCTATATGGCCTTGTGGAACCGCGAATGATTTTGTTAAAACATTGGAAGTTCCAAATACATTGGTTGCCTTAAAAAAGGCGATTGAAAATGCTAGATTTCGAGAGGTAGATGTTGCAGAAATAAAAAGAAATGATGAAAAGAAAAGTTATTTCATCAACGTAACAGATGTTGGATTGGGAGGCGGTGTGGCGCGTGATATGCAGAGATACAAGCGTAGATTGGGTTCTTTCATAATATACCAATTGCTTATAATTAAACAGCTAATTTTGTATAGAAAGAAACGAGTTACTTTTTCTATTGATGGAAAACCATATGAAGAACGGGTAATGAATTTTGTTGTTGCGAATACGAAATATTTTGGTAGTGGACTTGGTATTTCTCCTGATAGTAATCCGTTTGATGGGAAGTTGGAAGTGGTTGTAATTGGCGACATTGGGCTTTTGGATTATTTCCGATTCATTCCCAAAGTTCGTCGCTGTGAAAAAATAGATTATCATAAAATTCACTATTTCAGCGGAAAAAAAATCGGCATTGAAACCGAAGTTCCAATGCCAATTGATATGGATGGTGAATTTATTGGTGATTCACCATTAACGATTGAATTGAATTCGAAAATTCAACTCGTTGTTGATTTAGAAGTTTCCTCGTAGTGTTAGTGTTATATTTCTGCCAGGAGCTGAAATGTTCGAAGCGAAAACACGGTAGTTTGCATCAAGAATATTTTCGATTCCTAGCATGAGTTGCACATTTTCATGAAATTGACAACTAGCTCTTGCATTCAAAGTATACCAAGCAGGCATTCCATTCGCAGTGGCATAGGCTTCATTATCCTCTGCGTTTAATCTGTAATCTTCCAATCGCTTCCAACCGTTGTAAAGAACATAAAACTCACCGCGGAATTTTTGCTGTTGGTACGTGAATCCTGTTCTTCCGTATACGGGAGGAATGTGATCCAATGGAGTATCGCCATTGTCATTTTTAATTCTTCCATAAGTATATACTACGGAAGATTGCATACTGAAGTGATCATTCACTTGAGAGTTTAAACTTAAATTTCCTCCATAAATATAGGCTTCGTCTGCATTGATGGTTGTGTAGACCGCGCTCATAGCACCATCATACATAACTGAATCTTGTCCGTTGTATTGGGTTTTTCCCGTAGTTAAAGCATTGGTGTAGTTCATGTAATAACCGTTCAAGGCAAGGGTTGTTCTTCCATTGAATTTACGTTCAATGGTTGCTTCAACGTTGCTCACTTTTTCTGGCTCCAATTCATTGTTGGGAACAATTAAAGTTCCTGAATTGCTCTCGAAAACTTTCGCAAGATCATCAACGTTAGCCGCGCGGAATCCAGTGCTGGCCAAGGCTGTTATTCTCCATTTTTCGTTCGGAGTTAATACAAGCCCAACACTTACGTTCAGATTTCCGTTCGATTGATTTACATCTGAAAATGGGAACTTGAAAAAAGTGGTGTCGATAAATGATGCATTTAAAGAAACTTTAGAATAGCGCAGACCTGCATTCATTGCAATTTTTTTGTTCACCCTGTGAAGAGCTGTAACGTAGGCAGCGGCTCCGCTCATGGAAGATCCTCCGCTTGCATAGCGGGTGTCTAAAACACTTTGAACGCCGGTGTTTATGTCTTCTGAATAGGCAGTGCTGGTTACGTCGTTGAAGTAATATTCTAATCCGTAATTCGCGGTGGTTTTTTCTCCAAGCGATTTCGAGAAGTCTGCATTTACAGAATACACTTTCACATTCTCTAAACGATTGTTGCGGTTAACGTTGTTCAATCTTCTATCGTGCCGCGTTTGATCAATGTTTTGCCAAGCCAGAGTAATTCTGCCTGTGTCGTAGAATTTCTTTCCGTTCGAAAGCATTGCGTGATAAGCCACCATGGCTCTGGTTTGTGGACCGTAATACCACTCAGCAAATCTTGGAAGTCCGTTCGAAACTTGAGTTAATCGATCATATCTAGGAACATCATTCGTAGTTGAATATTGAATGTTCAAAGTGTGAGTGATGTTTCTATTTTGCTTGAATGAAATTTTCTCGAGAAAATCGTATTGCTTGTAGCCTGATCCTACTTGAACATTCGGGTTCGAGTTGGTCATTACGCTATCTCTTCCGTTCACATGCTCAACGTACCAGGGGCGTTGACCGAAAGTCATGTAACCTGGATTACGAATATTTCCTTGTCGAAGGTCTCCGAAATTATTGAAGGTAAATGAAGTGAAATTCGCAAATCTTTCCCCGCTCGATTCTACATTAACATGGGCCGCGCTCTGATTTGCACTGCTATAACGAAGCATTGCTCCTGCGCGTATGAGCTTATCACCTGAAGTAAATCGAGGTGCGCGAGTATTAAAAGTCATGACACCGCCAAGAGCATCTGATCCATATGCAACGGCGCTTGGTCCGTATGCAATTTCTACGCTTTCCATGGCCATGGGATCTAGACTTAATATGTCTTGCAAGTGACCACCGCGGTAGATAGCGTTGTTCATGCGCACCCCGTCTACCACATAAAGTACTTTATTCGCTTCGAACCCACGAAGAATTGGCGATCCGCCGCCTAATTGGCTCTTTTGAACGAGAGCCGTGCTCGTTTGTGTAAGCAGGTCGGCGGCATTTGCAGGATTGATAAATTGAATGTCCTTACGTTGAATAGCACTTACGGGCTGCGCCAGATATTTTGTTGGATTTGAATTTCGCGTTGCAGAAATAACCATTTCAGCCAAGGTTATGTTGGATCCAACGAGATAAGCTACGAAGTCGTTTTTCAGTTCGTCCGTTGAAACTGAAAGAACTTCGTATCCATTCGCAGAGATGAGAACAGTTCCCAAAGCAATACTTCCTTGAAAGACCCCTTCGTTGTTGGTAGTTCCAATTTGGGTAGGAAGTTCAATGTTGTTTTTTGAAATGTAAATCGAAGCACCAGAGATGACGTCGAGTGTGGTTAAATCTTTAACCGTTATGGTTTGTGTCCATGAAATGATATAGTACAACGCCAAAAGCGTTGTAAGAAAAATGCGTTTCATTTATTTAAAATTGAGAGTTAATACGTGATTCATTCAAATTCAGACTGAATTTGAAATTTTGTGAATTAGTATCTACTGGGCGGTTGTTCGCGCACGCTCAATTCTGCCGAAGCGGGAAGATGAAAATTAAAAGTTTGAAACTGGGTGTAATGCGGAAATTGAAATGGACAAGAAAAATACTCAATGTGGTTACAAATAAACCAAGCGATGGTTTTGGTTATAAAGTTGAATTGATTGGATTGTGAATTGCTTTTATTCGAATGATTGACTAATTCTTTAACGAGGGTTTTCAGGTGATTTTCTTGCTTATCACTAACAGCCTTCACCGTATAACTTCCATCGCTATTTTTTTCTGTGCTCACCATATCATACATGTTGCCTTTAAAAATGAATTCCCAAGGTTCTGGCCACTCCAAGGAATTGAAGTCATTGACAGATAAGTGAAGTTCAGTAATGAATTCGTGAGAAACATGAGCCATGACAAGTGACTTCATTTCTTTTTTAACTGTCCAAATTTGATGTTGCAAAAGCCAATACGCAATTCCCCCCTGAAGGCTAAACAGAGTCACAAATGCTATGAGGAATATGCGTTTTGAAATGGACATGGCGCGAATATAATCACCTTTTTTTCCGAGCTTCAATCGATGACTTATATTTTTCAGGTACTGCCATTTCTTCTACCACTTCAAACTTGACTCGCGCTACTCCGGCTTGAATCATGTTGAGTTGCCTTGCGGCTTCTTGAGTTAAATCAATGCATCGTTTTGAACTTTGCGGCAGTCGATCATTGACCCTCACAAAGCAAATACTGTCATTTTTGGTGTTGGTCAATTTAACCCAAGTTCCGAAGGGGAGATGTTTATGTGCGGCTGTGAATTTCTTGTTTCGAAATACTTCGCCATTCGAAGTTCCTCTTCCTTCAAATTTAGTGTGGTAATAAGAAGCTGAGCAGTACTCATCTTGTGAAAAGGCTGTCAGTGAAAAGATAATGAAGATTAAGAGTGTTGTGTGTTTCATAATTGGAATTTACAAATAAAAAAAAACCTCTGAAATTCAGAGGCGTTTTTATTTGTGAGTTGAATTTTATTTTGCAGATAATTTATTCATTAATTCTTGGTAGGTGTATTTCGATGGGTCACCCACTTCCAAGAGTGCTCTCTCGTTCATGGTAACTACACGAACATTGTGACCAATAGTTGGAGCAGTGGTGGCATCTAGGCCAATGATTTCAGAGCTGTATGAAAAGCCATTGATTGAATGCCAAACACTTGGACAGGGGTTCCAATATCCGAATTCATCTTGCACATAGACCAGTACAATTCCCTTATCAATAAAACTTTGAGTAATGATTGGGCATGGGTATTCAACATACGTTCCACCATTCCAATCAGCTGCAGCTGAAGTGAAGTTGTAAACTGTAAAACTTCCATCTTCTCCAGCTCTACCCTGGGGGCCTTCTTTCACACATGCAGTGAAAATGGAAACAATGGTTGCTAAGAAGAATAGTTTTTTCATTGGATACAAATTTTTTGATTGAGACGAATTACGTCCAGAATTGAAATGGTTTGACTCGTTTTTTCAGTTGTAATTCACATGCCTGCGTTGAAAGATAATTCTTATCGAAATGAATTTCTTGATAATCAATTAACGTAAACAAGTGGTAACATTATAACCTGGGATTGGGATTTTGGTGATGCAACATTTTCAAGTTTGTTTGAGCCAACCCATACATACCCGGCACCAAACACTTATTCTGCAACGCTTACAGCAACCTCAGATTTTGGGTGCACGGCCTCATTCACTGATTTTGTTTATGCAATTGGAATTGAAGAAATTGAAATTGAAGAACTAACAATTGAATTATTTCCGAATCCTGCAATAAACGAATTACATATTACACCCAATTTCAATGGGTCATGCTCCATTTTTGACGCAGTTGGAAATGTAGTTTTCGAAAATATTTTGATTTACAATGGGCAAAATTTGAATTTGAATATTTCAAATTTGGCTCAAGGAAATTATGTTATTAAAGCATTATCTGAATACCATGAAGTGAGTAATTCATTTTTAGTAACGAGATAATCATTTGGTTTAATGGTTCTAAAAAAGGAGCTCAACGGAGCTCCTTTTTTATTGGGTCAACATCACCATGTCATATCGTTTGATAAGGGTTAAACATCAGGGCCATCTGAATCCATGAGAACACAGCCAAGGCAAAAAGAAAACCATCGAAACGATCTAAAATTCCGCCATGTCCTGGTAACAATTGACTGAAATCTTTGACCCCTGCAACTCGTTTAACTGCACTTGCAAGCATGTCTCCGATGAATGCCAATATGACAATAAATAAAACTGAAGTAATTCCATAACCGTGGCCATATATGAAATATCCTAAGGTTGAGGTCAATGTTGCAGAGCCTAAAAAACCACTCCATGTTTTATTCGGACTTACCCGAGGCCATAACTTGGGGCCCTGAAGTAACTGTCCAATGATTTGTGAAAGCCCATCGAAAATGACCACAAAAAAATAGAGCGGTGTCACGGTCTCCCAAGTGAGCGGATTAAAAAAAACCGGGAGTAAAAGTAGAATGTAAAAAAAAGAAATAACATGCGGTACAACTTGTTTTTTATTCGGAAAAACGCGCTGTATTTCATACAGACCCAACAAGGTAATCACGGCCAACACATGCAAGGTATAGGTCTGTTGAACAAAGACAAATAACAACGGAAATACCATGAGCAAATACACCAGATATTTGGTCCAATGTTGTTGTTTCTCAAAAGCTGTTTTCTTTTTTGTAATGAACAGAACCGCAATTCCAGTGAACAGAAATAACACACCTAAAATGGCTGAGTAAATCCAAAATTTATCCATTTATTCTCGTTTCATATGGTAGGTTTCTGAACGAATATATTACAAAAAGCTTTGAAGTTTTGACTGTGGATATTGAAATGATTCAAGGCATTTTTTTGAACCCATTTCCGGCTATCCGTTGCAATCTTCTCGCTTCGCTCAAAGGATTTCCACTGCTATCCGGGGTAGGGAAACAAAAAACCCTCAACTTGAGTTGAGGGTTTTCTTCGTAGCCCGTAGGGGAATCGAACCCCTGTTACCAGAATGAAAATCTGATGTCCTAACCCCTAGACGAACGGGCCGTTTCGGTTTTGCGAGTGCAAATATACAAAGAACTTCTTTTTTCGCAAGAAAATTTTACACTTTCGAGTTGAACTGAAAACCCAATCGCTTCCCAGTCGCTAAACTGCCACTGTGGTTAATGTCATTCATCTCCTCAACCGTAATCTGATGCAAATTCTCGGCAGGAGGAACCAACAAATCAAAACTCAAGGCATACAAATACAACTGCTCCACAAATCGCTTCTTCGATTCCAAATCGAACGTACTGCTTATAAAATCATTGAACATATATCCCAACTGCTTCTTCCCCTGAACCACAAAATGATTCTCTCTGTTCACAAAAACACGCGATACCAAATAACCGATGTCTGAACTGCGGTTGTAGCGGAAACTATCCGATAAAAAATTATATACGTTTATAATACCCACATAGCTGTTGCGAGTATCGTTCTTCAAATAACCCGTTCCCCACAAATGATGTCCCGCCTCAAATTGAAAGACATTCGTGTGCATCTGAAAAATTAAAACGTCTCCAGCAATTTTTACCTGACACTGAAACGCTCCCAAATCTTGATATTCAAAGGTCACGCGTGAATCGGTGTCGCCAAATTGCCTCGAAACTTCCTCTATACTCGATTGAAGAACTTTTTTCAACTCCTCAAACTGTGCAATGGTATTGTGAAAAATATCTTGCTTCAATACACTTTTTTCTTTCAAAAGCGACAAGATCATTTGGTTGTAGTCTGGTGATTCAGCCATGATTTTCAATTTTTAATATGCTCGTGCAAACAAAACACGCTTATTACTTGGTTTGCCTGTAACCATGCAAACGCCAGCTTCTTCTTTTGCATCAAAGGGTATACAACGTATGGTAGCCTTCGTCTCTGTTTTCACACGCTCTTCCGTCTCTGCCGTACCATCCCAATGCGCAGCAAAAAATCCACCCTTCTCATCTAACAAACGTTTGAACGTTTCATAGTCATTCACTTCCGTGATATGACTGTTTCTGTAACTTAAAGCTTGCTCAAATAAATTCGACTGAATCTCATCTAACAATCCTTGTATACGAACGCCCAATCCGTCAAATGAAACAGTCTCCTTTTCACTGGTGTCTCTTCTTGCCAATTCAGCTGTGTTATTCTCCATGTCTTTCGGACCAATAGCCACTCGCACCGGAACGCCTTTCAATTCGTATTCCGCAAATTTCCAACCGCTGCGCTTGGTGTCATCATCATCAAACTTAACAGTAACCCCCAATTGCTTCAATTCTTGCAACAAAGGTGAAATCTTATTTCGTATTTCTTCCAACTGTTCCAATCCCTTATAAATGGGAACTATAACCACGTGAATGGGTGCTAACTTCGGTGGAAGTCGCAGCCCCTTATCATCACTGTGTGTCATTATTAACGCCCCCATGAGCCGCGTGCTTACTCCCCAACTGGTAGCCCAAACATAATCATTCACACCCTCTTTCGATGCAAATTTTACATCAAAAGCTTTCGCGAAATTCTGACCCAAGAAGTGAGATGTACCCGCCTGCAAGGCTTTTCCATCTTGCATAAGCGCTTCAATACAAAGCGTATCTTCCGCACCGGCAAAGCGCTCACTGGCAGTCTTCGCACCTTTAATGACAGGCATGGCCATGAATTTTTCTGCGAAATGTGCGTACACCTCAAGCATTTTGTTCGTCTCTTCAATGGCCTCCTGTGAAGTAGAATGCGCCGTGTGACCCTCTTGCCATAAAAATTCTGCAGTGCGCAAAAAAAGGCGTGTGCGCATTTCCCAACGCACAACATTTGCCCACTGATTAATAAGAATGGGCAAGTCTCTGTAACTCTGAATCCAACCGCGATAAGTATTCCAGATGATGGTCTCACTGGTTGGACGTATAATTAACTCTTCTTCCAATTTCGCTTCAGGATCAACAACTACACCTCCGTCTTGAGATTTCAAACGGTAATGGGTAACAACTGCACACTCCTTCGCGAATCCTTCAACGTGCGCCGCTTCTTTACTCAAATAACTTTTTGGAATGAGTAGGGGGAAGTAGGCATTCTGATGTCCTGTTTCTTTGAACATGGCGTCCAACGCATCTTTCATTTTTTCCCAAATGGCATACCCATAAGGCTTTATAACCATACATCCTTTGACATCGCTATGCTGCGCAAGATCTGCTTGCACGACCAATTCGTTGTACCACTTGGAATAATCCTCACCCCGAGGTGTTAGCTTTTCTGCCATGAAATGAATTTTTTTAGATGAATTTTGGTGTTGCAAAGGTAAAACCTTTCTTACCTTTATTGTAAATAATTGGTTCTATGAAAAAGCAACTCCCTTTTGTAGCATTTTCTCTTGCATTACTTGGTCTAAGCTCATGTGCAAGTTTAGAGCATTTAACCGATGACAGAACGCGTCTTGAAGACGATGAGGTGTATTGGAACAGACAAGAACTTTTTTATTCGCCCATTGCGGCAAACGCCGACCCCTACGTGCTCGGTGAAGATGATTATTTCAATCCGAATTCAATTCCCAATGCCAACCAACTCAATGGAGGTAGGAATCCCAACGCGTTTTGGAGTCCTAACCTCGGATGGCAATTGTCATATGGTTTAAGTCCGTTTTCGAATTACTACAACGGATTCAATTCGTATGGATCATATGGATACGGAAATTCATATTACTCTCCTTGGGGTTATTCAACCTACAATCCATACGGCAGCTCATGGGGATACAATCCGAACGGATATTTATCTTACGGGGGTTATGGCTCTGGTTTTGGTTGGGGTGGATATAACCCATACTACGGTGGCGGATACAACGGCGGTGGTTGGGGTTCTGGTTGGAACAACAATACGGGTGGCTCAAATGAAAACGGTGCAAACGTGACACACATTCATCGCAATCCTATTTCTGTGGGTCAATCAAACGGTTCTGGATACCATGGCGGAAGATTACAAAAGCAGGTGGTTGCCGGTTTAGCGGTTGAATCGAAAGAACCGGTTTCGTCTTTCCAAATTGCAGGAAGATCAGTTGGAGTTGTTGGCGGAAAGTCTACGGAGTATAACGCTGGAAGAGGGTTTTCAAATGGAGCCACTTATGAACACGATTACCATA
>VGFR01000024.1 GCA_016868835.1 Bacteroidota bacterium
TCAATCAAATTTTCTTCAGCATCAGCGAAGAATTGGTTTCTTCAGATATCGTAGGAAATGATTGCTGTAGCGTTTTCGATAGTCAAGCTACAATTGTTAGCCCAGACGGAAAAGGAGTGGTGCTTTATGTGTGGTATGACAATGAATTCGGATATACCAAACAGGTGATTCGATTGGCCAAATACGTGGCAAATGTGAGAAGAAGTCTTTACTATTAAGCGTATGACAATAAAAAAAGGGGAAGCAAGCTTCCCCTTTTTTATGACCCTACGTTTTTTATTTTTTGTTGAATCGTTGAATGAAAAACACGAAAGCCAGCATGGATCCTACAAAAACAGGCACATCCCAAGGAATCTCTTTTTTGAATGGGGATTCATTTGAGTTGTCCTTTTCTCCATTCACATAAGCCATATCTACTTCAAAACTTTCAGGCGCAATTTCATTGTAATTGAAAGGCTCGAATTCATTGCTGCCACGATCTTTCGTTTCACTGGGCTTGTTATTCATATACGGTACGAATTCATTGATGTATTGATCCGATTTTGAATTTGGCATGAATCCTCCCAAAGCATACATTTCATCAACTTCAAGTTTTCTTCTATTTCTCAATGATTCAAGATAGGCCTGACCTTCATCACAGGTAAAAGGACCAGGAGCAGGATGAGTCAGTATGTACCGAGCTTGAAAATGTTCGTTGTTCGGAGTGACTTGAAATTGCAAGTCACTAGGGAATTTTGAATTGGAGTAGCGAACATGCAATCGCGTGAAAAAGACATTCTCATTGCTATTCCATTGCGCCCACCAAACACCTGCTTCAGCGAAATCATTGTAAATTGGAGGCGGGCCAACGCATGGGTCGCATTTCGTTCCGCCCCAATTCGGTGTCACTGTCCAGGCATACTCAAGATGTACCGCATTTTTTCCTTCTCTACTGTAAGCACGTTGAAATAAATTTTTATAAAATTCTCCGAATATTTCACGAGCATACAGCGGTATGTTTCTATCGGTCGGAATTTTAACGGTTCTGTAATTGGTGCATTCAACACGTCCTTTTTTTGTAAATGCATAAACAATCATGTCCTGTTCACCCGTACTATTGGCCATGCCTAGGCGAATGGGAAGCATGAATTTTTCATGCTCAAATCGAATTTGAATGGGATGTAAATAATCAAATCCTGAATTCTTCTGGCGGTCAAGGTTCACTTTGGCTACAAAAAACTTCATATTGCTTTTAATATATGGCGCCAATACACTCTCTGCGGTTGCGGGTATCTTATATCCCTCCTGAATTAAATAAGCTTCCAACCCGTCACTTTCTTTCGCTGAAAGTATGGCTATGCTGTATTCACCTACTTCGTATGTGGCCTCAACCGTAACTCCGTATTCTTTTTCTATAAGCACATTGTCGTTTATCATTTTTGATTCAGCCACTTGAGGAATGGCATTGCTCATGTCATAGCGTACGTAGTCATCAGAATAACATGGGTTTTGATCATAGTATTCAACCAATCTTGGAGAACTGTAACCATCAAGAGTTTGAAAGATATGTCTCGATACTACTTTAATGTCCCCATCTTGGAGCACCACAGGTACAGGCACTACTATGGCAAAGTCTTTCATTTCACCTTTGTAGTCATTAGACATGGTGATCACGGTTCTGTTACCATCACGAACTAAAATAACTTCACTTTTTTGGTTGAATAATGTAGCGTCAGCTTTGGCTACATAAAATCCACAAAAGGCAGTAGCCTCTTGCGACAAGAGTAAGAGCATAAGCACAATGCTCATGCTAGAAATTGCATGTTTTTTTATCATAGGTGTTGTATTTATCCAGTTAAACGTTTTTCCTTGAAATGCCCAATTCAAAAGAGGTACAAGGGGGGTACTCAGAAATAGAATGTATTGTGCCGCTCCATTGATGAAATGGAAATTAGCAAGATAGAATGTGCCTATTGCAACTCCACCACTCCAGAATCTTCGAACCCATTTGTTTTTTGGAGTTGTCATTGGGTCAGTAATCATGAAAAGTGCAAAGAGCCAAATGCTGCCCTGTGAAATTTTATGCAAATAGACTTCAATGTTCCATTCCAAATAAAGTACTGTTCGAATGTATTCAAGTGCCAACAGGGTAACTAAGAAAACCAAGGCGGTATCCAAACGCTTAATGTTTGAAAGCACCGCTAATCCGAATGTTCCAATAATAAAAATAAGTAGTGTTTCTGTACCCCATTGCGCGGGAGAAATCCATGCGTTTTGAGTGATAAGAATGCCTGCCATGATCCCGAAATTGGCGGGATTCCAGAGGTGAAATCGAAACTTGTGAAAGATGAATTTTTGAGCAATGGATAAGGCTGCTGATAAACCAAAAACGAGTGTCGAATCGCTCTTCAACAGCAACGTTAATCCGAATGAAGTTACCACCGCGCTTTTTATGGTTGAAAGTGGAAGCGACAAGAAATAAGCAAAAATCATTTGTATGCCTATGCTTGTCATAAAAGTAGCAACCACGCTCCCGAGGCTATAATCCCAGTTCAAATAAATAATTCCAATGCTCAGGAATATGAATTGCGAAACAATTTGATAATGTCTTCCATCTGTTGTGAAAAAGTTTTGTGTGGCGTTGAATATGCTTCTCATGTCTTAGGTAATTTCGACGCTGTACATACCACACTATAATTGGTTCATGAAAATCAAATTTTTTCTTATTCTCTGTTGTGTCATACAAGTTGTTAATGGATTTTCACAACATGATTCCCTTTACGAATGGAAGGAAATTCAGCACAATGTTCAAAATCTATCTGTGCATTATCAGCTTAGACCTAAAATCCCTTTCTTTAAAAAAGGGGAACATCGAGTTTTTATGAAATTGGAAAATAAATCGAGCAAGAGCTTGCCGGTTCATATTCAGATATATATTTCTCCAGCAGAAATGGTTTCAGACCATTCCATTTATTCCGCTTTTATTGAAATCAAATCGAATGAAAGAAAGATAGGAAGAAGGGGAGGAGTTGTATTTAATCTTAAGAAATTTCGACCATTCATTCAAGAAAACGAAATCCATTTCGACATTCAAGAAGACGCGAAAAGTTCTATTCAGTAGTAGCAGATACCTTCGATTGAATGGCCTTTCGGGCATGTAGAAGCACAAAGCTGAACTGCTCTTCTTCAGTTAAATACGTGTTGTCTAATACCAAGGCGTCAGGTGCTTGAACCAAAGGATCAGCCACTCGTGTAGTGTCCATCAAATCACGTTGAGATAAATTAGCGTTTACCTCTTCAAAACTAGAATGCACGCCGTTCAATAAGAGCTGCTTGTGCCTTCTTTCAGCACGAACATGAGGTGAGGCAGTCATGAATATTTTTACTTCAGCGTTCGGTAAAACAACAGTTCCAATATCTCGACCATCCATAACAGTTCCGCCGTTTTCAGCTAGGCGCTGCTGAAGTCGAACAAGTTTTTTTCGAACTTCCGGAATAGCACTGATGGCTGAAACATGCGCGCTAACTTGCATTCCCCGTATCTCTTTGTTCACGCACGTGCCGTTCAAATGAATCTCAATTTCTTGATTAGATGAATTATATTTAAACTGAACTAAAATTAAATCCAAGGATTCGAGTAACAAGCCGTGGTCTATTGAACCATTGGTGTGAATGTAACCGTGTTCAAGAGCATAAAACGTAACGGCTCTGTACATAGCTCCAGAATCAACATACAAATAATTTAATTCTCGCGCAATGGCCTGTGCTAGTGTACTTTTTCCACATGATGAAAAGCCGTCAATGGCGATGTTGATTTTATTAGAACTCACGGTTTTGATTATTGGTGTTCGAAAATACAATGCAACGCATGAATACCGAAACCTTTATTGAATTTTTCACAGGTAAAATATATTAACAAAGGACAAGATGTAACTTCCAATTGCATCAGCTCAAGTCACTTCATTTTTGGTTTAAGTTCGAATTATGCGAAATACGTTGTGGTTTTTATTTATTTCTTTGCTCTTTATTCAATGCAGTAACGGAGAGTTTTTTGGCAAGAAGGAAGGGAAAATTATCTTTGATGTTACTTTTCCATATGAGCAGCCAAGCATTAAAATGACGTTGTATCCTACTGAAATGATTTGTTATTTCAACGGGAAACAACAACACTCCGTCATTGAATCAGCCTGGGGAATGATGAAATCAGAATTTATCATTGATCATAAGAAAAAAGAATTTCATCATTTACTCACTTCCATGGGAACAAAACAAATCATGTCCTTAAATGAACAGCAATTCCCTGTGTGGATTAACCAATTTCCGGCCGTTGAGCTAATTCCCACAGATGAGACACTGATTATTGCCGGGTATGAGTGTAAAAAAACCATAGCGAAATTCAACAATGACTCACTACCCTTTGTAGATCTCTACTCAACCACCAAACTATATTTAGATGGAGACAACTGGTGGAATACATACGCCGGTGTAGAAGGAACCCTACTCGGCTTTGATGTTGAACAATACGGCAAACGTATGCAAGTCAGAGCGCGCGAAATTGTTTTCGAAGAAGTAGACCCTGCATTATTTCAAGTTCCGTTGGGATTTAATGCTATTGGTCCTATTGAAATGAAAAAGACAATGGATGGTATAGTTAATGATTATCTCGATTAACATGAAGAAAAAAATAATTCTAATAGCCAGTTTCTTTGCTTTTTGCAATGTCTTTTTTGCTCAAGCACCCATAACTAAATCATGGTGTCCACTTCCAACCCCATGGGCTGATAGTCTTTTAAAAACGCTCACTCTTGATCAAAAAATAGGACAACTATTCATGGTTGCTGCTTGGAGCGATGAGAAAAAAGAGAGTTATAATCCAAACCAAATTCAAAATTTAATCAAACAATATGGAATAGGAGGCGTCATTTTTTTTCAAGGTGGACCAGCTCGACAAGCAAAACTTACAAATCAATTTCAACAAGCTTCGAAAATTCCATTGCTCATAGGAATTGATGCTGAATGGGGACTGGGCATGCGACTTGACAGCACAATATCCTATCCGAGACAAATGACCTTGGGAGCCATTCGAGATAAACAGCACATTTATACATGGGGAATAGAAGTGGCTCGACAACTCAAACGCATCGGTGTGCATATGAATTTTGCTCCAGTTGTAGATATTAACTCCAATCCAAATAACCCCGTTATTCTCAATCGCTCCTTCGGAGAAAAAAAAGAAGATGTTCTAGCGTCATCTTTACAATACATGCGTGGTATGCAAGATGCAAGTGTGCTTGCTAACGCGAAACACTTCCCTGGGCATGGCGATACCAATGTAGATTCACATAAAGATCTTCCAGTCGTTAATAAATCACTTTCAGAATTAATGCAACAAGAGCTTTGGCCGTATCAACCGCTTTTCAACGAAGGTCTGGCGAGCATTATGATTGCACATTTATCCATGCCCCAACTGGATCCTGAACCACACGTTCCTTCAACCTTGTCGAAGTCCATTGTTACAGATATTCTACGAAAGCAAATGAAATTCGATGGCTTGGTTTTAACAGATGCTATGAATATGCAAGGTGTTACCAAGTATTTTCCCGCTGGTGAAGCAGACATTCGAGCATTAATAGCAGGAAATGACATTGTGCTTTTTCCGCTCGATGTTCCTTTGGCAATCAAAAAAGTAAAAGAGGCCCTGGCATCAGAACGCTTAACCGAAGCCGATATCAATGCAAAGGTGCTTCGAATTCTGAAGGCAAAAGAAATAGCACATGCAAATCAAAAAGAAAAAATTCAATTGAAGGGAATTCATGATGATTTGAACAACGGCAATGCTATTCGAATAAAAAGAGTATTAATAGAAGCTAGCATTACCCAATTGGGCGATGAAGTTTGGCCATTGAAAAAAGATGAGCGCATTGGAGTGTGTATCATCGGCGATCAGGCTAACACAGCTTTCGTTCAAGGCTTGAAAAATTTCTATAGTGTGGAAGCAGTCGCACTACCAAAAGAAGCCGACCAACAAAAGATCCTAGATGCTTCGGTAAAGTTGAAAGCAAAAAATGTAACACGAATTATTGTTGCATACCTTGGAACAAACAACAAAGCTGCCGATCATTTTGGAGTCTCTCAAAATTCAATTTTAGTGGCTGAAAAATTGCAAAACGTAGCCCCAACGTCAGTGGTTATATTCGGATGTCCCTACATTTTGAATGGCGGTGATTGGAAAGGAATCAAGAATTTCATCATTGCTTATCAGGGCGATGCATTAACTCAATACGCCGTTGCTAATGCATTAGCGGGTAGTTCAGATCTAAACGGTAGTTTGCCCGTTTCTGCGCATGTTTTCAAGGCAGGTGAAGGAAGTCAAATAAAAGCCTATCGCACAAATAAGCACTATCCGCTCGAATTCACAGGACTTTTCAATGTGAAATCGGCATCAAATGTGACCAACAATTCAGGTGCGGTATATCAGGAAGATATGATGGGAAATGTGAGTGTTGATGTTACTGGAGATCTCGACCAAATATTTTCTCAAATAGATAAAATTGCAAAAGACGGTATTGCTCAAAAAGCATTTCCCGGTTGCTCCATTGTAATCCTCAAAGATGGCTTGGTGGTCTATGATAAGAATTTTGGAAGTACGAATTATGAGGGCGGTAATGTAGTCAATGAAAATACAGTTTACGATTTAGCTTCTGTTACCAAAATGCTAGGAACCGGGCTCGCTCTCATGAAACTGGTCGATGAAGGGAAGTTGAATATTCAAGCAAAATTGGGAGACTACCTTGAATTTCCACAAGGGCACCCGCACGCATCTTTGTCGCTGAAGCACATGTTTGCTCATACCGCCGGTTTGCCAGGTTGGAAAGATTTCGTTCCACTAACCACTCTAACCAACGGTGAATGGAACGGTGAATGTTTGTCGAAGACACACTCTGGTTTATTCTGCAATCCAGTAGCACAAGACTTGTTCACAACGAAGGAAATCACAGATAAAATTTACAATGAAATTTTAAAAACGGAAATCAACCCTAGTCAAGGCTATAAATACAGTGACTTGGGGTATTACTACTATAAAAAAATCATTGAGAAATTAACAGGTGCAACCCTAGATGCATTTCTTCAAAAGGAATTCTATGAACCCATGCATCTTTCAACCATTGGTTACTTGCCGACTCAAAGAATTCCACTTTCTCATATTGCAGAAACAGAAAATGATACCAAGTGGAGAAAGCAAATAGTGAAAGGATATGTGCATGATCAAGGAGCAGCTCTTCTAGGCGGTGTTGCGGGTCATGCCGGATTGTTTTCGAATGCAACGGATGTTGCCGCATTGATGCAAATGCTTCTTAACGGAGGAGAATATGCGGGAAAGCAATATCTTTCTGAACAAGTTATTTCAGACTTCAACACCTGCTATTTCCCGAACAACCGTAGAGGCTTAATTTTTGACAAACCATCCTCTGAAGCGTGGTCAGGATCAACCGGACCAAGTGCCTCAAAACAAAGCTTCGGACACACCGGATTTACAGGTACTTTAGCCTGGGCAGATCCCGTCAACAAGACCGTTTATGTGTTCTTGTCAAACAGAACTTTTCCAAATGCAGAAAATTGGAAAATCAACGACTTGAAAACACGAATGAAAATTCAAGAAGAAATTTATAAGGTGTTTCCTGTCAAGTAACTTGAACCGAATAATATTACCTTTGTTTCATGCATAACATGAGGCAATTGAAGATAGGAATTGTATGCTATCCAACTTTTGGAGGAAGTGGAGTGGTGGCTACGGAATTGGGAAAAGCACTTGCAGAAAAAGGACACGAAATTCATTTCATTACCTATTCTCAACCTGTGCGTTTGGGTTCACTCAGAAAAAACGTACGCTACCATGAAGTAAATGTCAGCGATTATCCGCTTTTTTTATATCCGCCGTATGAATTGGTTTTGGCTTCGAAAATGGTCGATGTTGCCCTTCACGAAAAATTAGATTTACTGCATGTCCACTACGCCATTCCACATGCAAGTGCCGCATACATGGCCAAGCAGATTTTAAAAGCCAATGGCCACCATCTGCCATTCATCACCACCTTACATGGTACAGACATAACCTTACTTGGAAGAGACGCTTCGTTCGAGCCGGTCATTAGTTTTGCCATCAATGAAAGTGATGCCGTAACTGCGGTTTCGCAAAGTCTCAAAACCGACACCTACAAACTTTTTGGAATAAATAAAGAAATTCAAGTTGTTCCCAACTTCATTGAACCACAGCGTATTTCCAACGAAATAAAACAAGCGCTCCGTGAAGAATATGTTTCGGAAGGAAATCCTATGCTGATTCATATTTCAAATTTCCGACCTGTGAAAAGAGTCATGGACGTGATGCAAGTTTTTGCAAAAGTGAGAGAGCAACGCAACGCAACCCTTGTTCTCATTGGTGACGGTCCTGAACGCTCAAAGGCAGAACAATATGCAAGAGAGCATCAACTACAAAATGTAGTGTTTGTTGGAAATGTGAAAAACCCAATGGAACTCCTAACAGCAGCAGATGTCATGTTACTTCCTTCCGAATCTGAAAGCTTTGGTTTGGCTGCGCTCGAGGCAATGGCATGCGGAGTTCCTGTTATTTCGTCCAATGCAGGCGGTCTTCCAGAGTTGAATAGACACGGTGTTTCAGGTCTTATGAGTGATGTTGGAGATGTGAATGAAATGGCCAAACAAGTTTTATATTTGATCGAATCACCTGACCGATTAAACAAATTCAAACAACAAGCCAAGGAGCAGTCAGAGTCATTTAATTTACAAGCTGTTTTGCCTCAATATGAGGCCATTTATGAGCACGTTTTAAGTCATGAATAGTCAACCCATTTTTATCGGAAAAAGAATTCGAATTGAACGTTCGAAAGAAGAACTGAAAATTAGTATTGGTCAGCAAATTGAACGCTGGCAAGAGGCGCTGTTGTATGCTTGGATTTTAGCTTGGACCTTCTGCGGTGGTGTTTTTATTTTTTACGCCGTTACTACCCAAGTTCCCAGCGAGCGCATGTTTTTTGGAGTGAGCGCAGGTCTATGGGCCTACTTTTTTTATCGCATTGTAAAAGTTCTCTTGTGGAGAAAAATGGGAAGAGAAATTCTAACATTTTCAAAAGGGAAAATGCAACTGCAAATGGCTTTTGGCAACAGAGGGAAAAAAGAAAATTTCGATTTATCTAAAGTGTCTCAACTGGGTCTTGTAAAACAAGATTCAAATTCGTTTTTTTATTTTCTCGACGATAGTTTCTGGATCATGGGTGGTGACCGCCTTGGGTTCTCTCACAAGGGCATTAAATACCGATTTGGTAAACAACTTTCAGTGAAAGATGCACAACAGCTTTTACGCTCTGTAGATAGCGCTGTTAAGGGGTATTCGGCTTAAACTTTAAAGCGCCGCTATTGATGCAATAACGAAGACCGGTTGGCGGAGGTCCGTCGTTAAACACATGTCCCAGGTGTCCGCCGCACTGACTGCACATGACTTCAGTGCGAATCATTCCATGACTGGTGTCTCTTGCCTCTGAAATAACAAGATCACGAATGGGCTTGAAATAACTGGGCCACCCACAACCGCTGTCAAACTTCGAATCGCTTTCAAATAATTCTTGTCCGCATCCGGCGCAACTGTATATTCCTAAATCATGATGATTCCAATATTCACCTGTAAAGGCACGCTCGGTGCCTTTTTCACGAAGTATGCGATATTGCTCAGGTGACAATTGATTTTGCCAATCTTGCTCAGACTTTGAAGTGGGAAAACTCATGGTTTTATCTTGGTTTGATGTGTGTGTTGAGGTGCAGCCCATTCCTGAGAGCACCGTGATTGAGAGAAAGAAAATTATGTTTCTGACCATAACAAAACAACCCTTGATAGAGATAAAATGTTCACTACTTAAACACAGAGCGACTGGTAAAAGTATCTGCACTTGAAAATTTCTCTTTTGGTCCACAATACAGCAACTGGCCTCCTTTATCACCCCCCTCAGGTCCCAAGTCAATAACCCAATCAGCGCTGCGAATCACGTCGGTATGGTGCTCAATTGCAATGATTGTGTGTCCTTGTTTTAACAGGGCGTTGAAGGTGTTCATGAGCTTTTGAACGTCGTGAAAATGAAGCCCGGTTGTAGGCTCATCAAATATGAAAACAGTATGCGGTTGGTTGGGACCCTTCACCAAAAAAGAAGCGAGTTTTATGCGCTGTGCCTCTCCTCCAGAAAGGGTGCTGTTGCTCTGACCTAGTCGAACATAATCCAATCCAACTTCAGCAAGCGCAGTTAGTTTTTGAATTAAATGTTTGCTTGAAACCGAATGTTCATTTGAGAAGAATGGTATGGCTTCAGCAACGGTCATATTCAATACATCTGAAATGTTTTTTCCTTTGTATTCTACTTCTAATATCTCTTCTTTGAATCGTTTTCCTTTGCACTCTTCACAAAGCAATTCCACATCGGCCATGAACTGCATTTCTATGGTCTGATAACCATCGCCTTCGCAGGCGTCGCACCTTCCACCACTTACATTGAATGAAAAGTGTGAGGGCTTCAGTTGCATTTGTTTCGCCAAGGGTACGGTGGTGAAAATAGCCCGAATATCATCATAAGCTTTCAGATAGGTAACCGGGTTAGAACGACTCGATTTACCAATCGGGTTTTGATCAATAAATTCAAGATTGACAATGCTTTTTAAATCGCCAGTCAACGCAGTAAAATCTTGTTGAGCAGATGCTATTCCTTGAATGTGTTGACTTAAAGCCGGATGCAAAACCGATTTTATTAATGTAGATTTTCCGCTGCCGCTGACTCCCGAAACAGCTGTAAAAGCGTGCAAAGGAATCTCAATATCTACATTTTGCAGGTTGTGTTTTCTTGCACCGGTTAATCGAATGAAATCTTTAAACTTCGTTGTTTTTCTATCAATGAAAATGGCCTTTCTTCCCGTTAAGTAATCTGCAGTTAACGAGTTTTTTTGTTTCAAAAGTTTTGATATTTCCCCGCTAAATACAACCTCGCCACCAAAGGCTCCCGCCTCTGGACCTATATCAATGACATGGTCTGCATGTTTTATAATTTCTTCCTCATGCTCAACCACAATAACCGTGTTGCCTTGGTCACGCAATGCTTGCAATACATGTATCAATCGTTCAGTATCTCTCGGATGTAATCCAATACTTGGTTCATCTAAGATGTACATTGATCCAACCAACGCACTCCCAATGCTTGTGGCTAAATGTATCCGTTGTGATTCCCCGCCGCTTAATGAATTTGATAATCGATTCAAGGTTAAATATTCCAATCCCACATCGCACAGGAATTGTAAGCGAGAGGTTATCTCAACTAAAATTCGTTTTGCTACTGCTTGTTCATGAACATCAAGTTCAACATGTTCAAAAAAGTGCAAGCATTGATCTAAAGGCAAAAGCAATAATTCTGAGATGCTCTTACCATTTATTCTAACGTAGTTGGCCTCTTTGCGCAATCGAGTTCCATAGCAATCTGTACAAGCTGTTCTTCCGCGGTAACGACTAAGCATAACCCGGTATTGAATTTTGTATGTCTCGCCTTCTAAGTATTTGAAAAAAGCATGAATGCCATCAAAGTGCGAAGTGCCATTCCACAATGTTTTTTTCTGTGATTCATTCAACTCATTGTAGGGAGTATGAATGGGTAAATTCGCAGCCTTGGCACCGCGAATAACATCGTCTTTCCACTCACTCATTTTTTCGCCTTTCCAACATGCAACGCAGTCCTGATAAATGGAAAGATTTTGATTGGGTATGACCAAATTTGGATCAATGCCAATGATACTTCCAAAGCCCTCACACGTTTTGCAAGCACCAACCGGATTATTAAAAGAAAACAAATGCAACGAAGGTTCGTCGAATTGAATGCCGTTTTCTTCGAAAAAGGACGAGTATAATTTTATTACATCTCCATCAGATTCATACACTGCGCATCTTCCTTCGCCTTGTGCAAAGGCCAAATCAATACTATCTGTTAACCGTGAAAGCTCCATTTCATCATTGCGAATCATGCGGTCTATCAGCAAGTAATATGTGTTGTTCTTATCATAAGTGCATCCATCAATTTCTAACCACTCTCCATTCGAAAAGAAACGCGTAAAACCTTGTTGTATGAAGCTCTCTTGTTTCAATACAAATTCATGGTCTGACTTGAATGCTAACGGACTGAGTACTGCAAAACGAGAATCTTCAGGTAGGTGCTGAATCACGTCTACAACGTCTGAAGTTTTATAGCGAATAACTTCTTGGTTGGTGTATGGCGAAATGGTTCTTCCTACACGAGCGTACAAAAGCTTGATGTAATCATAAATCTCAGTACTTGTACCTACGGTGCTTCTGGAACTTCGTCCGATTACTTTTTGTTCAATAGCAATAGCGGGACTTATTCCTGTAATACTATCCACATCGGGCTTATCAAACTTTCCAAGAAATTGCCTAGCGTAAGAAGACAAACTTTCCACGTATCTGCGTTGCCCTTCAGCGTACAGCGTGTGAAAGGCCAATGAGCTTTTCCCAGAACCACTGAGCCCAGTGAGTACCACCAACTTGTTGCGTGGTATTTTCACATCAATGTTTTTTAAATTGTGAACGCGCGCCCCTTTAATTTCAATGTCTTTTTTCACGTGTGGAATGTATTCTATGTGCGAAGGTAAAACCGACGACCTCGAAGAAAGTTTTTATTTTTTTTATTTCAGATTGTGATTTTTCAAAAAAATGTTTTATATTCGATTTCAGTTAATAACAAGAACGCAAAAAGCCTATAGAAAAAACGATTACTTTTTTTAGTTACAATTAAGTTGAACCAATAAAAAAGGAGGTCGTTATGCGTTATTCTGAATTAACAGAGCGTCAATTAGTAGCAAGCTACACAGACGGAAATCACAAAGCATTTGAAGAGTTGTTGAACCGCGTTCAATCCAAGGTGTTTGGGAAAATTCAAATGGTAGTTCGTGATTATGAACTTGCACAAGATTTATTTCAAGACACCATCTGTAAAGCCATTCAAGCATTGAAAGATGGGCAATACAATGAAGAGGGAAAGTTCGGTGCTTGGATGATGCGTATTGCACACAACTTATGCATTGACCACTTTAGAAATGCCAAAAAAATGCAATTCGTTCGTGGAAATGATGATTACAATCCTTTAGATTATGTTTCAGATAAAGCGAAGAATGTAGAGCAGCTTGTAGCGAAGCGCGAGGTGTCTAAAGAGGTACGTCAATTGATTGCATTGTTGCCAGCAGAGCAAAAGGAGATTGTTATGATGCGTATTGTATATGACATGAGCTTTAAAGAAATTGCCGATCAACTCAACATCAGCATCAATACAGCTTTAGGAAGAATGAGATATGCACTCATTAACCTCAGGAAATACATGGAGAAATACCAAGTGAAACTGGTTCTCTAAAAAAGTTCCCGACCAAGTGGTCGGGATTTTTTTTTAAGTCAAGGCAATATGGTACAATCGGGTTCGTTTTACCAAAACAAATACAAAAACAATTTAGGCCTATGACCAACTTTACACTGAATGACCTTGAATTTTTTATTGAATCAGAAATCGCCCTAACAGAGGCGCTCGTTTCATTGGAAAACTCAAATTCCAATTACATTTGGAACTGAATAAATCCCCCGAACATCGGGGGATTTTTATTTCTTTGCATGCATGCGCAGCCTAGGTCTTTTTATCATCATTCTCATTCTCGCGAGTTGCAATTCCAACTCGGAGCAAAATCAGCAAGCTCGGGTCATTTATCAACCCGCCTATGCAACAGCATTTCGAATAGTAGAAATGCAAGGCGACACGTTGATTGAAATTTTGAAAAACAGTCAAGTCATTCAACGAGAATCATGCAAAAAGAAGCCACAAAACCTAGCTGTTTTCAGCACCACGCACATTCACTATTTATCACAATTAAATTTTCAAAATACCCTAGTGGCCACTGTCTATGGTTCACGTGTAGATGATTCCGTTGTAAGGGAAAGAATACGGAATAACCAATGTGTGAATTGGGAAAATACTGAAGTAAGTAAAGAACAAGTTGCAGTTTCAGGAGCACAGGGAATTCTTTCCCTTCCGTATGAAGGACGCAACTGGAAATCTTTCTTTCCCGAAATGCCCGTTCTTCCCATGTTCGAATACGAAGAGCGACATCCTTTGGGCAGAGCCGAATGGCTTGTTGCAGTTGGGTTTTTTATGGGGAAGTCAAAACAAAGTATCGATGCTTTCAAACAAATTGAAAACAAATACATGTCTCATAAAGTAGAACAGGCCTCGCAACCAAAAGTAGCCGTGTTGGCATATTCCGGCAGCGCTTGGACCATTGCGCCCAGCCAATCGTTTTGGTCAGTATTGTTGGCAAATGCCGGTGGCACATATTTGGGATGTGAAGGAGATAAAAGTCAAGAGTATGATACCGAACAAGTCATTGAGCTCTTAAATCAAGCTGATGTTTATCTAGAAGTCAATTACAGAGAAGGCGACACCCATTTTGATTTAAATGATTTGAATCCCAAATTGAGTGCGTATTTTCAAACCAATAAGAAATCTGTTTTCGGATGCAATACGGCAATGAATGGTTTTTTTGGACCTGCTTTGTTAGAGCCCGATGTCTTGCTTTTGGAACTCAAAAACCAATTGAGTAATTCGAATTCAGAGTCGAAGTATTTCCAAAAACTGAATTCAGCCAACTGAATTTAATACTACTTTTGAAACATGGATGCAAAAGAGTTATCGTTCAATGCTAACGAGGATAAAATGATGCAGCGCCTTTCTGAATTGAACCGAAAATTACGGGTGATTTACGAAGGGGGTGGAAAGAAAAGAATTGAGAAAGAACACGAAAAAGGTAAGCTTACTGCACGTGAACGCATAGACTACTTGCTCGACTCTGGCGCGGATCGTATTGAAATTGGCGCTTTCGCTGGCGATGGTATGTACCCCGAACACGGCGGCTGTCCGGCGGGTGGAGTCGTGGTGGTAATGGGATACATCAAGAAAAAACTTTGTCTAGTCGTTGCCAATGATGCCACAGTGAAGGCAGGTGCGTGGTTTCCAATTACCGGCAAAAAGAATTTAAGAGCGCAAGAGATTGCCATGGAAAACCGCATTCCCATAGTTTATCTCGTAGACAGTGCAGGGGTGTATCTGCCCATGCAAGATGAAATTTTTCCAGATAAAGAACATTTCGGTCGCATCTTTCGAAACAACGCCAAAATGAGTAGCATGGGCATTCCGCAATATGCAGCCATTATGGGAAGTTGCGTGGCAGGAGGTGCTTATCTGCCAATTATGAGCGACGAAGCATTGATCGTTGATAAGACAGGTAGTATTTTTTTGGCGGGTAGCTATTTGGTAAAAGCGGCCATTGGAGAAGACATCGACAATCGGGGGTGCATCTACCCACTGCGAAATTTCAGGCGTCACAGACTACAAAGCGAAAGATGATAAAGATGCCTTAGATACATTAAAAAAATTAATTGCAGCCCAAGGTCAATCGTTATTGAACGCCGGTTTTGATCGGGAAACCCCCGCAATGCCAAAGCGAAATGTAAGTGATGTCTACGGTATTTTACCCGATGACCGCACGAAGCCATTCGAGGTGAGAGATATTATTTCTTGCATTGTAGACAACAGCGAATTCACAGAATACAAAGCCGAATACGGAAAGAGTATTGTTTGCGCATATGCCAGAGTGAACGGATGGAGCGTAGGTATAGTCGCCAATCAGCGCGAAGTAGTAAAAAGTAAAAAGGACGGACTACAATTTGGCGGTGTTATTTATAGCGATAGCGCAGATAAGGCCGCCCGATTCATGATGAATTGCAATCAGAAAAACATTCCTCTGGTTTTTTTACAAGACGTTACCGGTTTTATGGTGGGAAGTAAAAGTGAGCACGGTGGAATCATTAAAGATGGTGCAAAAATGGTGAACGCTCAGGCGAATAGTACCGTTCCAAAATTTACCATTATCATTGGCAATAGTTACGGCGCCGGAAACTATGCCATGTGCGGAAAAGCCTATGACCCTCGGTTAATTGTAGGTTGGCCTACTGCACAAGTTGCAGTCATGGGTGGCGCGCAAGCCGCAAAAGTACTTTTACAAATTGAAGTGGCATCGTTGAAGGCGAAAGGTGAGACCATTACCAAAGAGAAAGAGGAAGAAATGTTTTTCAAAATCAAGTCGAAATACGACGAACAAACTTCCCCTTATTACGCAGCATCTAGACTTTGGCTCGATGCCGTAATAGATCCCTCAGAAACAAGGAAATGGTTGTCAATGGGCCTTGAAGCTGCAGCGGCGGCTCCGGCTGAGAAGCCTTATGCTGTGGGAGTTATTCAAACGTAAAGATCATTTTCATGAAGGGCTTGTTTACATATCTGAACAAAGAACAAGGTTTCTTCACCCGACTTATTGTTGTTGCTGCGTGTGTGCGAATTCTGGCGGCTTTCTTTTCTGAAGGTTACCAGATGAGTGATGATCACTTCTTAGCCATTGAACCTGTGGGTTCTTGGGTTATGGGGGAAAATTATCACAATTGGTATCCGAATGATTACAACCAGGTGGCGCACGCTCAACCCTTCAGTTATTTTTATTATTTCTTGAATTTTCTTTTTTTAAGCTTCGCGAAGTTGTTGGTTGGAAGCAATCCGTTTTCTCAAATGATTGTTGTTCGTCTCATTCATGCTTGCATTGGTTTATGGGGTGTTGCTGAGATGTACAAGTTGGTTAAAAAATTAGCTTGGAATGAAATAGGGAAATGGTTGCTTTGGACCTGGGTATTTGCCGGAATTGTTACGGTTTATGAGGTGCATCAAATGCCTGAGATGGTATGCATCCCGTTTTTATTGGCTGGCGCGAATTTTTGGTTACGCAATGGTACGCGAGATAAAGCTTGGTCAGGCGTATTTTTTGCATTGGCCGTGGGTATGCGGTATCAGGTTATTTGGATTCCCTTAACGTTAGGGGTTTATGCATTATTGAAGTCACAATGGAAAACAAGTTTCATTTATGGCGTCTCATTTATTTCCGTCTTTTTTCTAACGCAGATAGATGATGTCTTGTTTTGGAATCAGGGAGCGTTTCAACACTTGTTCGATTATTTCCATTACAACAGCACACACTTGGGTCAATATCCCAGCAATATTTTTTCATATCTCAGTTTAATCACCTATTATGTTCTGGCACCGCTAACAGTGCTTATGGTGTGGGGTGTAATACGAAGTAAAGCATGGAATGATTTATTGAAATACAATGCCTTGTTTTTGTCTGTAATGGTATTTATTGTTTTTCATGTGCTGGTTCCCAACAGGCAAGAACGCTTTCTGTTGCCTGCCGTTCCTTTCCTCTTCTTAATTGCCGCAGTGTACCTACAACCAACACAGGTAAGGTGGGTTCAAAGCAATTGGTTTTTAGGTTTTGTTTTTACGTTGGGAGCCCTGTTCTATGTACCGAAACGAAATCAATTGGAAGTATGCAAAGCCTTATATGAGACGGGTCAAATGCAAAATATCATTGTTGACAATTACACGGGTGATGGTCCCGTTTGGCTGCCCATGTATTACACTGGAAAAATGGTTCATCCGTTTGCCATGCATGGAAAGCGCTCCATTCAAGATTTGAAAAATCAGATGCAGCGAGAACCTGTCTATGATTCCAAGCGTTTGCCCATGCCCACGCCCAATTACCTTGTTTTGTGGGGAGACGCAGATCGTGAAAATAGAAAAGATGCCTATCTGAGGGCTGGATTTGCATTGAAATCTATTCAGAATGAAACTAAATATGAGGTTTTAGAAATCCAAGATATTGATTTAAATCGTTGATTTTCAGAAGGCTTTGGTCTCGTAGTTTAAATCTCAAGTGCTAGCCTTACGAAAAATCAAAAAAAAAGTTTCAACACAGGCATCTGAATAAGTCTTTTTCGTCTTATAATTGCTATCGCTTAATTGCGACAACCTAAACTATTTATTAACTAATCTTAACTTATGAACCGTTTTTTACGTTCTCAGTACCCGCCAAATCCTAGGGGTTTAGCGGTGTTTGACACTACCACGGGTTCGTCTTCAGGGCGAACGCGGGGAAGCGCCTTGTTCGAAAGGTTGCTTGTTCTACTTTTTGTTGTAATGTTTTCCCTTTTTGGTTCAGTGTCCAATTCTCAGATTGCTCTCCCTTACACGGAAGCTTTCACTGGAATTGCGGCTGCTAATGGCTTTCCAACCGTAACAGGTGGTGCTTGGACAAGAACTGGGACAACCGCTACTCAACCCACCTACATTACGAATCAGGCTACTTACAACAGGTTTGGTCGGAATGACACCAAATTTATGTCATTTCGATACTTGACTGGTTCGAATACTTATGCGGTTGGACCTTTTGCCTTGACGGCTGGTGTAACCTATCAGGTTAGCAATT
>VGFR01000025.1 GCA_016868835.1 Bacteroidota bacterium
ATGGAACATGCGCGTGAAAATAAATTTCTGCACGCAGTTGAAAACATCGATATCCTCTTTCAGCATTATGCCACAACAGAGACCGTAACTTTTGAAGGTGAACCTCTGGAAGGAATTCAAGTTTTGAGTCCTCAAGAAACACGAGGAGTAAATTTCAAGAATTGTATTGTTGTTGGAGCGAATGACGATGTGTTTCCAGGTACAGGTAAGTTAAATTCACTTATTCCATTTGATTTAAGAAGGCCTTTCCATCTTCCACTTCCCGAAGACAAAGAAGGAGCAGTGGCCTATACATTTTACAGACTTATTCAGCGAGCACAAACTACACGGTTAATCTATTACACCCAAAGCAGCGAGTATAAATCTACTGAACCTACACGGTACATGTTGCAGGTGAAACATGAATTATCCGATGCAAAATATCGGACCACCATGCGTGAAGAAGATTTTGTTCATGAGAATCAAGGGACTCAAAATTCAGATACCATAATTCAATCCAATGAATTTTCACGGTCGCGCATTAAGGCGCTTCTTGAAAACGGAATTTCTCCTTCCGCATTGAATAAGTTTCTCGCTTGTCCATTGGATTTTTATTATCGGTATGTCATTGGACTCGGCGAAATGGAAGAATTAGAGGAAAGCATGGAAGCTGCAACACTTGGTATTGTTGTGCACCAAGTTTTAGAGAAACTCTTCGAGCCATTCGAAGGATCTGTAATTGGTTCAGATGACATCAAGAAGTTCCTTCCCCAAATTGAAACTCAACTTGATTTGGCCATCCAAGAGAAATACACCAAAGACAATGAACTGTCAGGTTTTGATCTCATCACCAAAGGCGTGGCCCGAAGAATGATTGAGAACGTATTCAAATTTGAAATTGAAAGACTTGAAGGCAAGCAGGTTAGAATTGAAGGTGTTGAGGAATCGCTCGAAGCTATTCTTCCCATGAATAAAATAGGCCGAACAGAACTGGTGAAACTGAAGGGACTCGCAGACCGAGTTGATTCTGAAAATGGGCATTTTCATATCATTGATTTCAAAACGGGTAAGGTTGACCCGAAGCAAGTAACCTTTCAAGAGTCAGATGAGAAGTGGTTAACCGATCGGAATGGTAAATTAATCCAATTGCTATCTTATACGTACATGTGGCATAAAAAGGGTGTTGAACCAGAGAAAATTTCAGCAACCCTCTTCGGGTTAAAACAGTCCAAACAAGGGTATGTTCCATTGCACAGAGGGAAGAATGAGGCGCGAGTTACAGAGGCCGATATGGAACGATTCGAAAAGGAACTGTTGGATGTTATTGAAGAAATGTTGGAAATTTCTGAATTTGCGCATCATCCAGAAGCCAAATATTGTGAATTTTGTACCCAGTGAAAAAAAAGGTACTCATCATTGTTTACTATTGGCCCCCTTCAGGTGGAGGTGGTGTTCAACGTTGGTTGAAGTTTGTAAAATACTTGAAGCAAACCAACTGGGAACCAGTTCTTGTAATTCCTGAAAATGCAGATTATCCCATTTATGATGATGCCTTGCTTGCGGAAGTACCCAATGATTTGGAAGTTTTAAGAGTCCCTATATTCGAACCCTTCAGAGCGTTAAGAACAATAATGGGAAAGGGAGATGCTGGCATAAGTGCTGGATTTATTCAATCCAATAAAGCACCAACAATGACTGAGAAAATTATGGCGTGGGGACGTGGAAACCTCTTGGTACCAGATGCAAGGAAATTCTGGATTTCACCCGCTACACGAGCTATTTTGAACTACTTGAAGTCAAATGAAATTGATGCCATGATTTCAAGCGGGCCTCCCCACAGCATGCATCTCATTGCGAGAAATGTACATCGGAAAACACAGATTCCGTGGTTAGCAGATTTTAGAGATCCGTGGGTGAATATGGATAATGCAGACAAATTTCGCATGTCTGCATGGGCGAAACAAAAACATGAAAGATTGGAAAAGGAAGTGCTCAAATTGGCAACAAGTGTTGATACAGTCAGCTGGCACTTGAGTAAGCAGTATGAGTCAATAAGAGGCAAATCGGTTCATGTACTAACCAACGGATTTGATCATGTAGATTTTCTTGATAGACACTCCCAAGAAAATGAAGATATTTTACTTGGCCATTACGGAACATTCGGCGATGATAGAAACCCCATTGCACTTTGGAAAGCTTTGTCAGAATTGGTTCAAGAAAATGAGTCGTGGAAAAACCGAATGAAAATTCGGTTAGTTGGCCCTACTGACGGTGCTGTTTTAGCCTCCATTAAAGAACACAATTTGGAGACCTATCTTGAATACACGCCATATGTGAAACACAATGAGGTTTTAGATTTGATGATGCAAAATCAGATACTTCTGGTCATTTTAAATCAGAATGCAAATGAGGAGGGCCGGGTTACAGGGAAAATATTTGAGTATGTAGCCACAGGGAATCAAGTGCTCGGTATCGGAAGCCCTACAAGCGATTGCGCCAAAGTTATTGAAACAACCTATGCAGGTGAAATGGTATCCTTCACCAATAAAGAGGGAATTAAATCGGCTCTTTTAACCATGCAAGAGAAGGGCAGAGAGCAACCATTAAATAACACAGTTATGGGTTACTCTAGACAGAATTTAACCCATGAATTGGTTCAGATTTTAGATGAAATAATCATTAAATAGAACTAAGATTTTTTTCTTGATGCTCCGGGTGTGCCCTCAAGGAATTTTACCATTTTACCATTTTCAAAAACGCCCTTTTCTATTAACTGTCTTGTTTTCTTGTCATAGAAAGTGCACACACCGTGGTATTTGTTGTCTTTGTAATTGGCATCTTCCTCAATAGCGCCGTTTTCGCTATACGTAACAGAATGCCCGTTCAATTTGCCTTCTTTATATGAACATACCCTCCAAAGTCCACCAAAATCATAGTAGTATTCCCACTTGCCATCACGCTTACCATTTTTGAAATTCCCATCACTCATCTTTATGTTATTCTCATTCATCAGCACTTGTCTGCCATGCAACTCCCCATTTTTATTGTAGGTAATGAGCGATTCTATTCTTCCGCGTTCATCATAGTTAATCCATTTTCCAACTTTTAAATCGGAATTCCAACTTCCTGAATACAATTTCAATCCGTTTTTGGGTTCAAATCCTTCCCACTTCCCATACATTTTTCCCTGTTTGAAACCGCCTTGATCTTTGAGTTTTCCATTTTCATACCAGGCCATCCATTTTCCATCTTCCTCACCATTTTTATAATTGCCCTTTTGCAAAATTTGTCCGTTCTCATACCAGTTGACCCATTCACCTTCTTTTTGGTCATTGACAAAATTTCCAGTTTTCCACTTTTTTCCGGAAGGATATTGATAGTCCCATTTTCCTGTCATTTTTCCTTTTAAAAATTTCCCTTTCGATTGCCACGTGCCATTGCTGTGATAGTAGGTCCAATCTCCTTCTTGTAAATCATCTTCAAATGTTCCCTCCATATCGGGTTGTCCGTTTTCTCGATACCAATTCCACTTACCTGTTTTTTTTCCTTCAACGAAATCACCTTTGACATATAATTTTTCAGAATTGAAATATTCCTCATATGGTCCGGTAACAATACCGTTGGTATAGGTAGTAGAGGTTCGAACTTTTCCGTCTAAAAAGTAGGCAATCCAAGCACCCTCTTTTACTCCATTTTTGAATTCACCTCGCGATTCAATGAGTTTATTTGAATAGTATGATTCAAAAATGCCATGTGCTATGCCATTTACATAAGGTGTTTTCGATTTTAGTGTTCCGCTTTCGTGGTATTCAATGAGTTCGCCAAGACCATTTGTAATGGTAATCGAACCCTTGCTATCACGAAAAGTCAAAAGAAGTATGCCATCTGCGGTAAATTCAATTTCTTTTTTCACACTTCCTTCCTCATTGAAATACTTCCAAATTCCAGTCTCAACACCCTCTTGATATTGTCCGGTCTCTATGACTTTTGCACTTTCGTTGTATGTGATGAAAATACTATCCTGCACCCCATATTTAAAGAAACCTTTCGTTTGAATATTCCCATTCATGTGGTAGCGAATAACGCTTCCATTTAAATAACCGTTGGTGTAATTGGCCACTTCTTGCAGTGCACCATTCTCGTAATAATAATTCCAGATACTATCTTCTTTTCCGGCTAAATTGAATTTTCCAATACTCTGAATTTGGCCATTCGGATATTTGAATTTTGTCAAATTACCTTGTGCAAAAACCAATTGTGAAAGCAAATGAATAAAAAAGAGAAGCATGTATTTCATTCCCCGAAGATACATGGATGAGGAATTATTTTTAGGTCGAAATTGGTTCAACTTTGAACATAATCCTGTGAAGTGTATTGTTTTCATTTCAAGCCTTATCTTTGGTTGATATGAAATTCAATCGTACCATTTATTTGATTTGGGTGTGCGTAATGGCAATGACCAGCATGTCATGTTCAATTCTTTTCAAAAAGCAAACAGGTGAAAATCCATCGGAAGAAGGCTTTGGTGTCAATAAGAACAGTAGGAAGTATTACGAATACATGCGCAACAGAGATCCTGAAACCGGTGAAGTACCAGCGGGTATTTTCAAAAAGAGTGTTGAATTTGCAAACCGCATACCTCGTGCTTCAGAATTTGAAAGAGATTATTCTTGGGAAGTTAGAGGCCCAGTGAATATTGGTGGAAGAACACGCGCTTTCGCCGTTGATATTTTAAACTCAAATCATCTCATAGCTGGTTCGGTTACTGGTGGTGTTTGGAATTCAAATGATGGGGGTTTAACCTGGAGTAAAACCTCAGCACCTGATCAATTGCAAAGTGTGAGTTGCATTGTACAAGACCAACGCGCTGGTCATGAACAGACGTGGTATTATGGTTCGGGGGAAGAATTTTATGGTGTTGTAAGTGGAACTTCGTTCACCGCTCTTTTAAGTGGTGACGGTATTTGGAAAAGTACAGATAACGGTCAAACGTGGCAGCAATTAGAAAGCACAGCAAGCGGAACACCTCAAAATGTATTGCAAAATGGAAGCTATGATTTTGTTTGGAGAATGCTTGTAGATCGAAACAACACCTCAAATGACGTTATTTATGCTGCCGTTTACAATGGTGTCATTCGAAGCGAAGACGGGGGGCAAACATGGTCTGAAGTTTTGGGCTTCACTTCTGGCGCAAGCGAATTTGTTGACCTCATTCAAACTCCGTCTGGCGTATTGTATGCCTCTATGAGTGATAACTCTACCAATGGCGGTGGTTTTTTCCGCAGTATAGACGGAATCACATGGACAGAAATTTCCCCTATCGTTGGTGATATTCCGAACCTCAGAAGAACTGTCATGTGCGTCAACCCGCAAAATGAAAACGAAATCTATTTCCTCGGAGAGACCATTAACAATTCAACTTACCCGATTGATCATTTTCTTTATAAATACACTTATATCGATGGAGACGGTTCCGGGTCCTCGGGTACGTGGGAAAACAGATCAGCCAACCTGCCTTCTGAACCATGCCAATTGTTCACCGGAATTGATTATGATTTCGCTACATTCCGAACGCAGTTCAGTTATGACATGTGCATAGCGCATCACCCAACCATTCCCAATATGCTATTTATTGGCGGAACCAATCTACATAGAAGCAACAACGCCTTTGAAACAAATGATCAAGATGAATGGGTAGGCGGATACCGCTGCAATGTTCCTGAACCATGGTTTTATGTTTATCCCAATCACCACCCAGATCAACATGCTGTTGTGTTCGACCCGAATAACCCTTCGGTTATGTACAGTGCAAACGATGGAGGAATTTATAAAACCATTCAACCTGAAGCTGACAGCATTGTATGGGCCTCTTTGAATAATGACTACCGCGTATCTCAGTTCTATACCACCGCAATTGAACAAGGGCTTAGTTCAAGTGATCTGGTTATGGGAGGTATGCAAGACAACGGTACTTGGTTAACACATACGAATGATAACCAAATCAATTGGAAAGAAATGCACTCCGATGACGGTGCGTATTGTGTCATTCCGAACGGAGCAAATTACGTAATCACCAGCAGCCAAAGCGGAAGAATTTTCAAGAAGTCCATTGACAATGAAGGACATTTACTTTCAACAGAACGCATAGATGCCCAAAACGGTCCAGATGCATTGTTTATTAATCCATTGTTGCTTGATTCATGGACAAACAGACTGTTTATTGCGGGTAATAAAATGATATGGTATCTTGATCGAGTAGATACTATTTCCGTGACCGGCAACTATCCAACAGCTCGAAATACAGATGATTGGAATTATTACAGCGCAAGTACAATAAGTCTTACACAAGGTAGTATCTCATGTTTAGATATGCCATACGGAGATAATTCGGTGCTGTATTACGGTAGTACTCAAGGGAAATTATTTAAATTGAATGACCTATACGGAACGCCGGCGAAAACAAATATTTCATCGACTAGTTTTCCCACTAACTCATACGTTTCCGCTGTAAGTGCCAACGATTTAGATGCCAATGAGTTGATGGTGAGTTTTTCAAATTTCAACAAGAAAAGTATTTTTCATTCAACAGACGCAGGAACAACTTGGACGCACGTGGGTGGAAATTTAGAGGAAAATTTAGACGGAACAGGCAATGGACCAGCTGTCTATTGGGTTGAAATTTACCCAAGTAATCCGCCTGTTTATTTTGCTGGAACAAGCGCAGGATTATTTTCAACATCACAATTGAACGGCGACAGCACCATTTGGTTCATGGAAGGTGCAAATTCAATTGGAAATGCCGTTGTGAATATGGTGGTGGCTAGACCATTTGATGGAACCGTTGCAGTTGCCACACATGCCAATGGCATTTACACGGCTCATTTACCAGCAGTCCCCGAAATTTCAAATGTTCAAAATATAAATCAAGAGTCGGTAGTCCGTGTTTTTCCAAATCCAAGTTCCAATGAATTCCAATTCAATTGCCCTGAAAGAGGAAAAAAAATCTTCCGGATTTACAACTCAAACGGCGCTTTAATCTGGGAGGAATATATACCTGAAATTACCAATTCTTGGAATTGGCAACCCACTGCAGAGGGTATTTACTTCTACGAAATTGTAGTGAATCAAAAACAACTTAGCGGAAAACTCATATCAACAAAATAACATGTCTGAAATTATCTCAACCAACAATGCTCCGAAACCCGTTGGAGCATATCCACATGCAAGAAGAGTAGGTAACTTACTTTTTTTATCTGGAGTAGGACCAAGAATTGCGGGAAGTGACGCGAACGATACAGGGGTTCCAGGTTTGCAATTGGATAAATTTGGAAATTTTGTGACTTTTGATTTTGAAGCGCAATGCCGAAATGTTTTCGATAACGTGCGGGCCATACTGGATGCCAGTGGTTCCAAATGGGAAAACTTGGTAGACGTAACAGTATTTCTGGTGAATATGAAGCGAGACTTCCATACCTACAACAGGTTGTATGCAGAGTACTTTAAAGATGCGAATCCATGCAGAACTACGGTAGAAATAAACGCTTTACCATCACCAATTGCCATTGAATTGAAGTGCATTGCTACCATAGATTAATTTTTTGGCCCAAACTTTGAAATTTTTCGGTTACAATTCATGTTACGAATTTTAATACGAAAAACCATGAGAACACTTTTTCTCACTTGCGCTTGGATAGCCGGAACAGCTACCTTGTCTGCACAAAGCTCAAAGCCTACTCCCGTTAACATTGATAATCTTCCAAATCACACCTTGCGACAGGTGCAAAACAACGCCTTTCAGGTAGGTGAAAGATCTGTATATCGCTTGCATTACGGAGTGGTAGATGCGGGTCTCGCTACAATTACAGTCAACCAAAGCGAAAAGAAATTTGGTGGCAGGGATTGTTACCATATCGTAGGCGAGGGATACAGCATTGGTTCATTCGATTGGTTTTTTAAGGTTCGCGATAAATATGAATCATACGTAGACAAACAAGCCATAGTTCCTTTACGCTTCAAGAGAAATTGCGATGAGGGAGGCTATTTGGTCAACCAAGATTATTATTTTTTCCAACACAAGCGCGCCTTTAAGAATAGAAAGGGTGAGGGTTTTTCAGCACCTGCAAATCTTCAAGATATGGTTAGCGCTGTTTTTTATGCTCGTACCATGGATTTCTCATCCGCTAAAGAAGGAGATATTTTTACAATTCCAACTTTGGTAGATGATGAGATTTACAAACTAAAGATGAAGTATGTAGGCAAGGAAACGGTGAAGGTCGATGCAGGAACTTTCAATTGCTTGCGATTTGTTCCCATTGTGCAAAAGGGTAGAATTTTCAAAAAGCAAGATGACTTATCGGTTTGGGTTACAGATGATGCGCACCACCTTCCAATACTTGCTCAAGCAAAAATTCAAGTGGGAAGCGTTAAGATGGAGCTCAAAGAATTTTCAGGAGTTGATTTATCCTCTGTAAAAAAATAAATTTCAAATGAAAAGAGCCTCAACAATTGAGGCTCTTTTTTATGGTAATAAATTTACTCTTTTATGATTCTCTGCGTGGCATAACCATTCTCGGTATGCAATACAATTTCGTACACACCAGCAGTCCATTTTTCTATTGAGAATTTGTAAAAGGTTGAATTGAATTGGAAGGTCTCAACAAGCGATCCGTTCATATTGTACACCGAAGCTTTCACATTTCCAGCATGAACGTTTAAAAGAATGTTCAACTCGCCTTGTGTAGGATTCGGATAGATTTGCAAGCCGATGCTTTCAAGACTGTATGTCTCAATACTCACCTCATCTATTTCACCATCACAATTGTTGTCTATGCCATCTGCAGTCTCAATTGCATTTGGATTAATTGCAGGGTTGGCATCGTTGCAGTCTAAATTGTTTGAAGAAGAATTCGTTGGCGGAGTGCATGAATAATAAATTACACCCGAGCCAAAACCATCACCATCAATATCCATATAATATCCTGCTGCAAGCCCCTCATCAACTACCCCGTCACAATTGTCATCTATGCCATTGCATAACTCTGTAATACCAGGGTTCTGAGTGGCATCATTGTCATTGCAATCACCATTGCACAAGGTGTAGCCATCACCGTCTGAATCAAAACCTTCATCAATTAAACCGTTGCAGTTTTCGTCAATGTTATTACAAAGCTCAATAGCACCCGGATACGCCAATGCATTTCCGTCATTGCAATCGTCTACACAACTGAAATACCCATCTCCATCTAGATCTTGGTTCAAATTCACATTGTTATTATTGTCGTTGCAATCGGTGTTATTTGAGACATAACCCTGTGGTGCTGTGCACCCTTCAATCATGGAGTTCGTATCACCAAATCCGTCGTTGTCTGTGTCTGCGAAATATTGAAAAACTGAGGCAACGGTTACCGCATCAGTCCACGTTATGCTGTCGTTCGCAGTGCCATTACTTACTACCAAAGTAACATCATATATCCCCGGTGTTCCATACATCACAAATGGGTTTTGATTTGAGCTTGTTGCTGGAAATCCGCCTTCAAAATACCAAGTCCATGCTATCGGATTGTTGTTTGTATTATCCGTAAATGCAAGTGGTGTATTCAGACAAATTTGATTATTGAAAGTAGCGTTTGCCTGCATGAATTGTACGGGCATGCATGGTCCAATTTGCGCCAGTACATTGTGTGTAAAAATGTTAATGGCTTCATCAATTTGAGCAACACACACTTCAGATCCAGTAAAGTTTTCTACATAGACACGCAGGAATGCAGTAGGTGCGAAATGCACTGGAATCAAACTCCCGAGGTGTCCCAAAGCTGCAATTTTTACACCTCCTTCAACTTCGTAAATACTTGCAGACCAAGTACTGATTGGAAGAAGATTTTCAACAGAGGCAATGGTCGCTCCGGCAATATCAAATTGAACGGCATTCACCGGGCCATCTGGGTTGGTAATGGTAATATCGAAATAACCTTGAGCTGCATTAACATTGGTTACTCCCAAGGTTACTGTTTCTGAATTATCAAAAATCTCAGGATCCCATCCACAAGGCTGCATGTTTCCTGGTAAAATTCCTGCGTCTATTTGAGCATGAATGCACTCCTCTAAATATGCCGCATCTGCAATGCTAATGGTTCCATCTTGATTCAAATCATTACAAATTTCTGCTGATAAATCAACGTTAACGCTCGCTTCACCATACAAATCCACGTCACTTTGAGTATAACTTAAATCAGTATCTAGGTCTCCTTTTTTTACTTCAGCCGGACAATTTCCAAGGCAGTCAGGAACAGCATTTCCAAAGATTTGTCCAATGCAATCTGTGATGGCAGGACACGAGTTCATCGGATGTTTAGTAAAACTTGTAATGTTGTTCATATCATCACGAGTAATGGTAAAACAAACTTGCGCCCAGTTATTATCATAACGCAATTCATAATTACCCAAGGCATCGGGGTCTTGATCCCAATTGGTTCTAACTACCAAATGGTATGTACCAGCTGGTACATTGGTAATATCTATCCATTGGCAACTCAGACCTGAACTATAAACGTCATAACATCCGGCAGTAATACCCATGTTTCCACATCCGAATTTTGCTACTCCTGTTACGCAACCTAAATCCAAAACGCAAAAGCCATTCTTGAATCCAATTTCAGGCATTAGGTTTCCATTGTCATCATACAGGAGATATTCGGCATAACCGGCATAGTGATAGTGGTTGTGGCAAGCGTCATAAATGAATTGCGGATTGTTTGCATTTGGAACTCCAATGAAATAGTCTAAATTTCCAATATTGTCTATTCGTGTAGAGAAGCGAACCACCTGCCTTGTCCCTAGGCCTTGCAAACATCCTTCGTTCACTAAACATCCGTCCGTTGCAGTCAAAGTTGTTTGGTAGGTTGAAGTATACAGTACATTTCCTTCTACCAATAGGTCTGGTCCAATGTCAGCACAGTTCGGATCGCCGTTGTAAAAACATGGGGCAGGAGCTTCGGCAAGAGGACTGTAATTACATGCATTGATATCCATGCATCCAACAACGGGTCCCATATATTCAAATAACACCTGAAAAGCATCCAAGCCACAAGCACTTCCAATATCACCTACGCGAATGTAATAGGTCATTCCTCCCTCTAAAAAGGGTGTAATTTCGGCTTGACTTCCACATAAATCATCATTGTATGTATAGGTAGCCTCATTGGTGTTATTGAATAAAGACATGTTGCAATAATCATAGAGCCAAATCTTGGTATCGCAGTTGGCAAGACCACATGTTGAAATCAAGTATTGCCCATTTACTGAAGGTGTGAATTCGAACCAGGTGTTTGGTTCTGGTACAGCATTGGTTCCTAGAATGGCAGTAATTGGATTACTGCAACTGGTTCCTTCTGGACAGTTAATGGCGTTGGTAGATATTGCACCGAAAGCACCACCGGTGGCTACTGAGACACCATCTAAATAGATGGTAAAGGAACCATTACCATTTCCGCAGCATAGACCATTTCCACCCGTATCAAAAATGTCTACTCGATGGCAGTTGTCACTGATGCAAAACGTTGCATCGTTGCTTGTTCCCTGCTGAACAAGTAGATTTTCCGAATTGAATATTTTCCAAGAGGTTTGCTGTGGAAGATTGTCAGCCGTAATATCTACAGTTACCAAATGGCCAGCAGTAATGATCGCGTTAATTGTTGTGGTGCTGGTGAGTCCTGATGGATCTGTAACCTGAAGCGTTACAGGAAAAATACCTGTTGTTCCATCAAACAATACAATGGGGTTTGCCTCGGTCGATGTGTTTGGTAGACATGTACTAGGGAAAGTCCAATTGAAGGAGGTGGCATTTCCTTCAGAGGTATTTGTGAATTGGTAGTTCATGCAATTCGAACCACTTGGATAGTAATTGAAATTGGCATTCAATTGTGGAAACTCACAAGACCCGTCGTCTGTGGTTGCGCAACCGTTATAGTTGCTTGCATTTACATTGGTACATCCACTAACAGGAGTTGAAGTGATGTTGAAATTAAATTCACCCATGGTGTTGTTATATCCACCAACTTGCACATAATAAGTTTGACCAATAATTAATTGATCATCTTCATTTGCCCCTGCTGTTCCATTGCCTGTTGGACAACCAAACTTGATTAAAGAATAATTACCTGCATTATCGTCATCATCACACGCAATGATACTTCCGTTACATGCATTGTAGACCGCCATTTGCGTGTCTGTTAAGGGAGTTCCTGATCCGGTTGTAGCGCTTGTTCCTATGGTTACATTTCCACCGGCATAAACAAAAGAATACCAGATGTCTCTGATTCCACCTCCGCAACCGGGTGTTGGTCCAGCTGCAACCTGATTATTATTCGTTGTTATGGCTCCCGAATTCACAACAAAAGGTTGGGCCGTTGCGCAGATTTCATTGGGCATAGCAACAACACATGAACCATCATTGATTGTTGCACAAGCATTGTAATTTGCAGCGGTGGGGTCTGTACATCCATTCAAGTTTGTGCTAGTAAGTGTGAAAGTGAATGCTCCCGATAAGCCATTGTAACCGCCCATCTGCACGTAATACGTATTGCCCACGGTATAGGTAGGACAAGAAATGGTTAACTGAGAGGCATATCCCATTCCAGCTACATCGTCACTACAACCTAGTTGACCACTTCCACATCCACTGTAAATCGCTATTCGCGTATCTGTGAGTGTTCCCAGTTGAGTTGTTAATGTGAACGTGCCCCCCGTGAATACAAATTTGTACCAGACATCAAGGATTTGTGTTCCACCACCACAACTGGGGTTAGCCGCGTTATCACTCGCATTGAGATTAGAGCTGGAGACTGGAGTCGCAGATGGTGTAATTAAGATGGCATTTGCGCAATTGTCATTGCTTGGAGCTTGCGAAAAAGCTATTGAAACACCAAGGAATAAAAATACAATTGTTAAATAAAAACTTCTCATGAAATTCGGTTTCTGGTTGAAATCAAATCTAATGAAAATCAGTGAATTATTTTTTTTTATTCGTTGAGATTGGTCAGAAATTTATTTTCTGTAGTAATGATTATCTACAAATTTCCATGGATCTGTCTTTCTCCCCGGTGCAATATCAGAATGTCCTAAAATGTATTTGAAATTGTAGTTTTTATCCAGGGCGTCAATGAGTTCTCTCAACGCCGCATATTGCGCAGTGTTCGGACCTGAGGTGTACGTACACATAATTTCTATTCCTATTGAGCAAGCATTCACCGAAGTGGTGCCGTCGGGCAATTGCGATTTACCGGCATGCCAAGCAATGTTATTCGGAAGTACCAATTGATGAATTACCCCTTTTCGGTCTATCAAGAAATGCGCAGCTACATTGTATGTTTTGAATTGTTTCAACACCCCTTGAACATCAAAAGTGTCTGGTTTGGCTGTGCTTGGGTAGGAGGCGTTAAAGGTTGAATGAATAATCAAGGCTTTAACTTTTCGTACACCCTCATATTTTTCGTGACCGAACGCGACCAATTCATTGCTGTTGTCCCAATACGCTTTCTGGGAAGAAGCAATTTGAACTTGAACTGCAAAGAAAATCAGTATAAGATATTGGCGAATCAACAGTTTAAACAGCTTGAATGGTGAAAGTATAGTATTCCATAATTTCATTGCATAGCAATTTTTTGCATGCAAGATCTACTTTCTGTTCTGCCTCAGTTTCATTGGAAGCATCCACAAACAAAGACATGTGTTTTCCAACACGAACATTAGAAATTTCTGAAAGGCCAAGGTTTGACATGGCATGTGTTACGGCTTTACCTTGTGGATCCAGTAAGGCCTCTAATGGCATTACATTAATTTCTGCTTTGAATTTGCTCATTTTTTTTTATTGAATAATCTATGAAAGAGATAACGATGTACAAAATTAGGGCAATTGGAAACCCATACACGAAATTTTTTAATGCAAATGAAGCGAAAACGATACTTCCAATTACACCAAGTATTAAACTGTAACGAGACAGATTTCCGTGTAATTTGTAATGATCAAACTTCAGAGCAATTAAGGGAAGCCGAGAAGCCATTAAGAATGTGAAAACAACACTCAGAATAAGCAGTGCTATTGTAGGTAGTGGTTGACTTTGCTGCACATACATTACACTCATCCAAAACAATCCGTTTGCTGGCATGGGAAGCCCTTTAAATCCTTTGGCTTGTGATGGGTCAGTATTGAATCGTGCAAGTCGGAAAGCAGCCGCTGCTGATAATCCAAAAGTGAGAAATGCCAAATTTCCCCATTCAGGTTGAAGCAATCGAAATAAAAACACACTTGGAACAACACCAAATGAAACCAAATCAGCAAGACTATCCAATTGTTTCCCCAATTCACTTGAGACGTTTAAAGTGCGTGCAATAAATCCGTCAAGAAAATCTGCTATTGCGGCGAATAAGATGAAATAAAAAGCCCAGTTGATGTCATCTTCAACCAATGCTGCTACTCCAAATAGTAGGTTGAATAGGGTAACGCCGTTTGGTATTAGAGCTTTTAAATTCACTCTGCGAAGATAGTTAGAACTCAAATTGCAATTTAGCTCGGAATCCAAATTTTACAATGTTCGGATTGTCGAGATAAGACAGCCTCCACAAAGCATCTACTCTCAAAATTTTAAAAATATTCTCTACACCAACCGCCGCCTCTACATAGGGTTGACGCAGCCTATAGATGTCGGCAATTCCATCTGAGTTAAAATCTCGGCTCAGTAATAAATCATTTTTCAAATCATAATTTCCAACGAGCGCCTTCGCACTTACTACTTCCCTCCATTTTAATTTTCTGAAAAGTGGCATTTTGTTAAATAACAATCCTTCGGCATGATACGAAGCCCAAATACTTGCCCATTCATCGCTCACAAATTCAAAGAAATTCATGGTGTTGTATGATGCTTCGTCATAAAAAAAGGTTTCATTTCCTTGATGCATTTGTAACATGGGATAAGGCAGGTTTCCAAAAATTTTTCCGCCTTGAAGAGTCATGTTCACATATCCGAAAGGTCCAAAACGAAGTTTATCTCTTACCTGAAATTGTAGGCGTTGATATTTATATTCTGCAGACATGACTCCTGGTAGGGCAATGCTGTATGAAAATTCAATTTCCGGATAATTGGTTCCCAAACTAATTCTTTCAAATTCACCATAGACAAATTTTTCTTTGAAAGCGAACCGCGTATAAAGCGAAATTTCAGTCGAAATCAGCGCATTCTCAGGAATAAAAGATTGCGTGATTGGAAGAAAACGCGTGTACGTATACCGATCTCCCGCAGGCTTTAAAATGCGGTGATTGAAAATTAATTTATTCGATAAACCATAAAGCCATTCTCGCTCAAAATAAGCCGTGAGATCAGTTACATCGGTTAGTTTATTCGCCGGATTCCTTCGGAACAACGAACTTAAAATATTATCCTGTCTGAAGGCTCCCGCACCCTGACCCAATTGTTCCATGTCGCGCTTGGCATTCGCACCAATTGCCATGCGAGGACTCTTGTTGAAAATGTACAATGCCCCTGCGCCATATTTGAATCGTTTATCACGAAAGCCATAAGCCAAATACCCTTCTAACATGAGTCTTGTGCTGAAGAGGTTACTTGTTCTCCCTCCCAAGCGAACCCGATTCCCTTCAATTGGATTAAAACTGTAGAAAGTATAATAGGGTCCGAACTCAAAATTCCCAACCACTTTGTAACCATTCACAAATAAGTTAATGATATCGACTACAGTCTTGAATTGCGGTAAGGTCTTCAACGTATCAGCCATGTTATAGATACGTTTTTCCTTATCAGTCAGTGCATTGTGTCTATGGGTATTCCAATAGGCATCGTCTTTATTTGAAGATTCGGGATCAACAACAATATCTGTATAGCCTGAGTAGAATTCGTTTTCTCTCGGCTTGTTAATGACAAAATTTTTATAGCTGCTGTTTTTCCTACCATACACACCCATTTTTTTCTCTGAGAGGTTGAATTCTATAATGAGTTGGTCTTTTACTAACATCCAGACTTCATTTTCAACTTCATCATACTCTTGATGCACTGTGAAACCTTTAATCCAGTTGATGTTTGCATCTTCGGTTATTGTTGCGTCAACCATGCGAACAGCATAGGTTGTGTCATGAACCCACATTTGCCCACTGAATAAAAGTTCTTGTTTTCTTTTCGGGAAAAAGTCAACTTTGAAGCACCACTTCCCATCTATGAAAGCGCTATCTAAAATATCGTAATTGTAAAAGCCAAGCGCGTAGGTTGAGATGGGCGATGTGAAACTCTTGTTGAAGGCAATGATTTCATTGTCATAAATGTTCACATTCTGGTACATGTCGCCCAAAAACTGATTTACACTTTGATTTTCTACCCCAGATACACGCGTGGCCTTAACCATTTCTTTTGAAATTTTTGGGCTTCTTCGGTAGTAAAAATCTGAAAGTGATTCCGTCATAAAAACAGGTAAATATGGCTTTTCCTGAGTGGTGTCAATTCCTTCAAATATGAATTCAAATGGTTTTAGAATTTTTTTATCGCCAATGGCTTCGGTAATGTTATTCAAATCAAATTCAACTTTGTTGTAAGCCTCGTATTCATAGGCATCTAGTTTTTCTCTGTTGTTAATCTTCTTGTTTGCAATCACTTTTTTCATGAGTGCAATGGCCGGATTCTCGTCATCTGCCTTCACAACAATCTCCTGCATAGATGATCCGAATTCCATTTCGAAATTATAGACCGTGCTAGTTCCTTGTTTAATGGTTTTGGATTGCATGCGGTAACCCATTGCCGCACATCGAAGCGTATCTGAAGAATAATAGGTTTCAATTCTATAATTGCCGTCGAGGTCAGTGTTTACACCCGACTTCGTGCCAACAAAGTAAACAGGCGCATAGGCAATGGGCTCTTTCGTTTTTGCATCGGTAACCCTACCAGAAACAATGGTTTTTTGTCCAATGCCAACTGCAGAATACAGAACTAAGAAAATGAAAAAAATCAATTGCCTCATTGCTTCACGAAGTAACAAAAAATCGGAGTCTTTTAAAAATTGGAATGTCAACATTCCCCGGTGTCATTTGTTGAAAGCTTTTCCTAATGCAACTTTCGTCACGAAGATTTGTCTAAATTTGAGTTTTCTTGCATCTCAAATTCATTCATATGAAAAAATTAGGATTGTTATTCTTCATGGCACTGATTCAACTTGGAAGTGCATACGCTCAAATTATTGAGCCGAAAGAAGTTGTGAAAGCGAAGATTTCTTTGGAACAGAATGGTTGTGAGGCTTTTGTTGTAGTGAAGATAGATATCAAAGAAGAGTGGCATATCAATTCATGCAAATTACCAGATGGCTCTTACGCATATGCTTCAGATTTAAAAATCGATGCGAAGAATCAAGTAAAGGTAGGAAGCATCATTGAACCGAAACCCCATGTTTTCACTGATGAATTGGGCGACGTTCAAAGTCAGCATGAAAAATCATTTACCATTAAAAGAAAAGTAGAAATACTGTCGGCCTCTGATTTCGTTCTCAATGGATCTTTCGAATATCAAACGTGTATCAACGGCAAGTGCTTGCCACCTGACGAATACAAATTTTCTTTAAATGCAAAAGGATGCCCAACTGCCGCGGCTCAAGTAAATGCAACAGACACAACAGCACAAACACAATCGCAGGGTGGTGGTGATGTGCAGCAAACACAACAAACGAATCAAAATGCCGCAGAACAGAAATCAGAGGGAGATGTACCTGATTCACTTTGGATGATTTTTTTATTATCGTTTTTAAGCGGTTTCGCGGCTTTGGTTACACCGTGCGTTTTTCCAATGGTTCCAATGACCGTTACATTTTTCACCAAGCGAAGTAAGACTCGTGCTGCAGGTATTCGAAATGCAATCATATTTGGCGTATCAATCATTGTCATTTATGTTTTGTTAGGTACCGTGGTTACCGGCGTTTTCGGCTCTTCCGCTCTCAACGAGTTAGCCACCAACGTATGGTTTAACCTGGTCTTCTTTCTTCTTCTCATTGTTTTTGCTATTGCCTTTTTAGGTGGATTTGAAATTCGGTTACCAAGCAGTTGGTTGAATAAAACGGATCAAGCTGCAGACAAGGGTGGATATGTAGGAATTTTCTTCATGGCTTTGGGTCTAGCATTGGTGTCTTTTTCCTGCACGGGTCCAATAGTTGGATCGCTATTGGTTCAATCGGCTACCATTGGGGGCTTAGCACCGTTTGTAGGCATGTTCGGATTTTCTTTGGCTTTGGCATTGCCATTTATGCTTTTTGCAATGTTCCCAGGTTGGTTAAATACACTGCCAAAATCAGGCGGATGGTTGAATACAGTGAAAGTTGTACTCGGATTTTTAGAGTTGGCCTTGGCACTTAAATTCTTATCA
>VGFR01000026.1 GCA_016868835.1 Bacteroidota bacterium
GTGAATTTGAGCATTTCTCGTCAAATAAAAAGCTTATAGTTGCGGCCGGTGGATTGGTCTGCAACGGGAACGGAGATTTTCTTTTTATCAACCGTTTGAATCAAATGGATTTACCGAAGGGGAAGTTGGAGTTGGGTGAATCGGAGTTGGAGGGAGCATTGCGAGAAGTGGAAGAAGAGACAGGGGTTCGTAATCTAGAATTGAATGAAAAAATCATGGATACGTATCATACGTATGTTCAAAATGAAGAATTAATTTTAAAGCGAACAGCATGGTATAACATGAAAGTGGCGGGATGTCCGGAATTAACCCCTCAAACAGAAGAGGGTATTGCCTGGGTGAGGTGGATAAATAAAGCTGAGGTGGAGGATTTTGTGCGTGATACATATCCATCGATTCGGTTGGTTTGGGAACATGCAAGGCATGTTTAAAGCTATCTTTGCAGAATGGAAAATACAACACGCACCGAGTTAAGTTCTATGGGAGAGTTCGGATTGATCAATCATTTGGTTCAGTACTTCATTCCTAAAGTTGATTCTACCATTAAAGATGCCGGCGATGACGCGGCAATTGTTTCACCACCTCTTGGGGAACACTTGGTTTTAACTACAGATTTATTGGTTGAGGGTGTGCATTTCGATTTAATGTATACTCCACTGAAGCATCTCGGTTACAAAGCGGTAATTGTGAATTTAAGTGATGTTTGTGCCATGAACGCAAAGCCAACTCAGTTTACCGTGAGTTTAGCCGTAAGCAGCAAATACAGCGTGGAAGCATTGGAAGAGTTGTATTCTGGAATGCTTGCAGCATGCGAAACATATGGTGTTGATTTAGTCGGAGGAGATACCACCACCATTGCAAACGGCTGTGCTATTTCCATAACAGCTATTGGATTTAATAAACCTGAAAAACTATCGCTCAGATCCGGAGCCAAACCGAATGATTTATTAGTTGTAACTGGTGATCTTGGAGGGGCATACTTGGGATTGCAAATATTAGAAAGAGAGAAGGAAGTGTTTCTCGCTGCTCCCGGGGTCCAGCCTTTATTGGAAGGGTATGATTATGTCATTGCAAGGCAACTTAAACCAGAGGCTCGATTAGATGTTGTGCAGTTGTTGGAACAATTGGAAGTTAAGCCAACAGCCATGATCGATATTTCAGACGGACTCTCAAGTGAAATCATACACCTTGCGGAGAATAGCAATTGCTCGTTCCGAGTTTTCGAAGATAAAATCCCTGTTTCTCCAGAGGTTCAATCCTGTGCCAAGGAACTCAATATGGATCCTACAACGTGCGCATTGAATGGAGGTGAAGATTATGAACTCTTGTTTACGATCTCCATGGACGATTACGAGAAAATAAAAGGGAATCCCAATTTCTCTGTTATTGGGCATGCAACTCCAGTAGGTGAGAAAAATATTCTAGAAACAAAGGGAGGTGGTGTTGTTGAGTTGAAGGCCCAAGGTTGGAAGATTTAACTTTTCGATAATCGAAGGTCTTTTATCTCTATTTCAATTTTTTCTTGGTTGTTCCAAGTGTTTAAAGTCAACTTGAATAGTATGTCAACAGGCTGTTTAGATTTAACCAAAGAGAGGGACTCAGCACCTTTGAAAAAAATTCCTTTCATGACTACGCCAGTTTTTACTTCTTGAAGTGTGAGTGAGAGGTGACTTTGGTCAGAACCTACTGCACGTGAGTAGCCAGTGTCAATGAGATGCTTCGCTTGAAAAATTGGTTCTTCCATTTCAGGGCCGAAAGGGGATAATAACTGAATTTGATTGTAAAGGTCCATATTGATTTCAGTAAGCTCAATGACCTCATCAAAGCATTCAACCCGTTCAAACAAATCACTGGTACATTGCTCTTCAATGACCGAATTGAACTTCTCTCGAAACGCATTGAAATTTTCCGCGGGAAGAGATAGTCCAGCAGCCATAGTGTGTCCACCAAATTGCGTGAGATATTCGCTGCACGCCTGCAATGATTCATACATGTCAACCCCGGGTATACTCCGCGCACTGCCCGAAAGAATACCGTCTAGCTCTGTAAGAACAAGAGTGGGCTTGTATATTTTTTCAATCAACCGTGACGCTACAATGCCCACAACCCCCTTGTGCCAGCCTTCCTTTTTTACAATTGTTACAGCACTATTTGTGTGAAATGAATCATTGGCGATTTGGTCAAACGCTTCTCTCGCAATTTCTTGATCTAAAAATCGTCGCTCTTTGTTGTAAGCTTCAATCTCTCTCGCAATAATCATAGCAGATTCAAGATCTTTGCTCAGCATGAGGTCTACGCTGCGTTTGCCTGCGAAAATTCGACCTGCAGCGTTGATGCGCGGCGCGAAAATGAATACCATCTCTTGAACCCCAATGGTTGTTGATTTCGACGAGGAAAGTTTAAATATAGCTTCAAGACCAGGCCGTAGTTTCTTGTTCATCACCCCCAAACCAAAATATACGAACAATTGATTTTCTTCTGTGAAGGGAACAATATCTGCAGCCGTTGAAAGAGCTACAAAATCAAGATAATAATAAAGCTTATTCTCTTTTAGATCAAGCGATCGAGTTAACCCCTGCAAAAGTTTGAATCCCACACCACAACCGCTGAGACCTTTGTTGGGATACAAGCAGTCGGGGCGCTTCGGATTAATAATGGCGAACGCGCATGGCAATTCACCTGGTGTGTGGTGGTCACACACAATGACATCAATGCCATGATCCTGACAAAGTTTTATTCGCTCTCCGTCCTTAACTCCGCAATCTAGGGTAATAACAAGGTTGAAATGATGCTCTATGGCATACATTGCTCCGGTCATGGAAAATCCATAGCCTTCTTTGTATCTGTCAGGGATATAATACGCTACCTTGAATCCCAAATCGCGCAAATAACCGTAGACCATTGAGACCGAGGTAGTGCCATCTACATCATAATCACCGAAAATTAATACGCTTTCATTTGCATCTTTTGCTTTCAAAAGTCGCTCGACGGCGAGATCGAGATCTTTTAATAGGGAAGGATTAAGAAATTGATTGGGGCTGCGATGCGTGAATCTTTTAAGGCCTTGAGCTGTTCGAATCCCCCTTGAAACATGGAGACGCTCAATGAGGCCAAAGGTTTGTTCATTTTCGTTTAGCGTGTATCTCTCTTTCCAAATATTCATTTGCGAATCCAATATTTCACAAAGGTAGCTGAATGCTCATTGCAACTCTTTTTCGAGTTATGCAGTCTTTTCGTATATTCGTGCACCTAAACCCCTCGGGAAAATGAAAAAATTTGTAAACATTTTTATGATTTTCTTTTCGCTAAGTGTTGTTTTTACGCTTAGTGGATGCTTAAATGACGACAATAAAATTCCACCAAATTGTTATGATGGAATTTTGAATAACGATGAACAATTGGTTGATTGTGGTGGTCCGAATTGTGAACAATGCGACCACTGTATAGACGGAATATGGCAGCCAGAATATGGAGAAACCTGCGTGGACTGTGGCGGTGAGTGTGGTCCATGTTCTCCTTGTGCGAACTGTATCCAAGACGGAGACGAAGCTGGAATTGACTGCGGAGGTTCTTCTTGCGGTCCATGTTCAGCGCTTTGTGCCGATGGACTTTTAAATGGAACTGAAACTCAAATCGACTGTGGCGGTAACTACTGCGACCCTTGTCCAACATGCACAGATGGTGTTATGAATGGTACTGAAATCGGTATCGATTGTGGTGGTTTGAATTGTCCTCCTTGCGCAACAGATGGCAACTGTACAAACGGAATGATTGACGGAAACGAATTTTGGACAGATTGTGGAGGTTCTACCTGCATGGCTTGCGATACCATTATTTCCTTTACTGCTAACGGAGTGAATCACGTAGCAGTAGCCTCAACCTGCACATTCTCTTATGCTGGAGGAACAGTAACAATTTCAGGTACAACTTTACAAGGCGGTACAATTGCGTTTACCATGGCTCAACCTATAGCCGGATGGGTAGATGGTACAACCATCAATATTGGTCCAGCCAATAATCCAAATAGTGTTGTCGCTTTCACCAATGACATGGCAGTTGCTTACAGCACGGCCTTCACAGGATCTACGGCTACTGTAAACGTTGTGAAATTCCGCAGTTCACCCGTTCCTGGCGGTATTCGTTACACGTTTAGTGGTACCATGAAGAACTCTGGAGGTACATCTACCGTAAACATAACCAACGGATTGGTTATGGTGCCACTTCAGTAAGAAAAAAATACAGAGAAAAGCCCTTCCCGAAAAGAAGGGCTTTTTATTTAAGCCTTGTTTTCGTTTCTTTGCAGCGCTTTAGCAATGAACTAAAACCAACATTATGCATTTCGAATTATCTGAAGAACACAAAGCCGTTCAGGCTGCAGCAAAAGACTTTGCTCAAAATGTACTTAAGGCCGGTGTAATTGAACGCGACGAACATCAGAAATTCCCAGTTGAAGAGATTAAACAGCTCGCTGAACTCGGATTCATGGGAATGATGGTCAACGAAGAATACAGTGGTAGTGGAATGGACACGCTGTCTTACGTTCTCGCCATGGAAGAGATTTCTAAAATAGATGCGTCAACTTCGGTTTGCATGAGTGTGAATAACTCACTCGTGTGTTATGGTTTGCAAGAATTTGGTACAGAGGAACAAAAAGAAAAATACTTGAAGCCACTTGCAAGCGGTGAAAAAATTGGGGCGTTTTGTTTATCTGAACCAGAAGCAGGTTCTGATGCCACTTCGCAACGCACCACAGGCATTGACATGGGAGATCACTATCTTCTAAATGGCACAAAAAATTGGATTACCAATGGTAACAGTGCAAGTATTTATTTAGTTATTGCTCAAACAGACGTTGAAAAGGGTCACAAAGGAATTAACGCCTTTATAGTGGAGCGCGGAATGGAAGGATTCGTAGTAGGGGCGAAGGAAAATAAAATGGGAATTCGCGCAAGCGATACTCATACGCTTTTATTCAATGACGTGAAAGTGCCGAAGGCAAATAGAATTGGTGAAGACGGATTCGGATTTAAATTCGCAATGAAAACGTTGAGCGGTGGTCGTATTGGAATCGCGGCACAAGCCCTTGGAATCGCGGCCGGAGCGTATGAGTTGTCATTGGCATATTCGAAAGAACGCAAAGCCTTTGGAAAAGAAATCTCTCAACACCAGGCGATCGCATTCAAATTGGCCGATATGGCCACTGAAATTGAAGCAGCTCGTTTGCTTGTATACAAAGCTGCTTGGATGAAAGATCAAGGAATGAATTACGATGAGGCTTCTGCAATTGCAAAATTGTATGCGTCACACGTAGCCATGAAACATACCGTTGAGGCCGTTCAAATTCATGGCGGATACGGATTCGTGAAAGAATATCACGTGGAAAGATTAATGAGAGACGCGAAAATTACCCAGATTTATGAGGGTACAAGTGAAGTTCAGAAAATTGTCATTTCACGAAGCGTATTGTCGAAATAATATTGGAAGTCATTAACAAAGGGCTGTTGTAAGACAGCCCTTTTTCGTTGGAATGAATTTGCGGAATACAAGTATTTTCGCACAGATGAATTGGTTTCGCAAGCATTTCGCTTTTCTTTCAATCACCACTCTTTTTGCCAGTGTGGTTGTGTTTTTTTATTTCTTTTTCTCTTCTCAAGTGGTTACGAAAAATGATCCCACTGAATTGGTACCCTCAAATTCAAGCTGGATTCTCATCTTGAATGAAAGTAAACTCAGCGGCCTCGATCAGTTGAAACTAGATGAACTTACAGGCACCCACTTCCCACTCGAATCAATCAATGCCTATTTTAAAGAACAAACGGTCTTGAAAGAAATGAACTGTTGGGTGTTTCAGTCTGACGGAAGGGTCTTTTTCATTTTACCCGACTGCAAAAATGAAAAGGCGACATTACAATTAAAGGAAAAATTAGGTGGGCTGAAGTCTGTTCAACTGAATGATTTTATTATTTTTTCCGCCCATGTTTACACGCCAATAGCCGTTGAACAATCCATTCATTCAGATGCGTCATTCACATGCATTTATGAAAAGAAGTCTTCTGATGCAAGATTGAGTCTTATTATGAAAAATGTGAATTCGTGGGAGTTGTGGGAGCAATTCAATCGAAGTGGTACAACGCAATTCACTAAAATATCATGTTCCACTTCTGCGAGAGACTCGTTAACGGGTTCGTTTCAGGCAATAGGTGATCTCCCGAGTGAGGCAATGGATTTGTATGCTCGCCATTTTGGAAACGGTCAACTGCTGCTTGATGTCTCTTTGGAGGAGGCTGATAGTAGTTTGAAAAAAATATTTTTAGAACGAGAAATTGAACACGAATCATTTCTTGGGGAGTCATTCAACAATTGGTTTCATGCAAATGCAACCGGAGAGTGGGGTAGTTTCAGAATTCAAAATTTAGGTTCAGAAAGAATTTATTTTTTAGGAGTAAATGAATCGTATTCTTTGAAATGGATGACCGACTCATCTGCCCAAACGGTGCGTAGTTTTCCTTTGGGAATTCGTCTGGCATTCGGTTATCCCCAAACGGAAGGCGTCTCATATTTCGCATTCATTCAAAATGAAATTTTATTTTTTAGTTCGAATGCAAGTCAATTGCAAGGGCTGAAAGATTATCTGAAAATTTCAAGTAAGATTCAAGATTTGAATGAGTACAATTCCATACCTGTTGGGGGAGAGTTAATTGTTCGTCCAGAAGTTGAATCGAAACTGTTGAAGCTGCTTGGAGCGGGAGATGCTTGGTTTCACGGCACTCATGAGAGGGGGTATGTGAAATGGATTCAATTGTGCAATTCAGAATTACGACTGAAAGAAGAGGCAAAAAACACAGAGCCAATAGCAATTGAACCTGTAGAGTCTGAATTGATTTTTGCAGTTGAAAATCATTTAACATCAGTGCAAAACGAAATACGATGTTCTGGAAATAAATTGAAGTGGATAGAAAATGGGAATCAACGATTCGAGTTTGAATGTAAAAGTGAAATTCGAAGTGTAACGCAAATTGACCAACTTGATAATGGGAAATTACAACTGCTCATTCTCACGAAGGGTGGTGTTGATCTTTGTGATGTGAATGGCAAGCGAATGGCCGGATTCCCCATTGCTATAACATCGGGTACAACAGGGGTGTGGAAGGTTATTCAAAATCGAAAACCCGATTTATGTCGAATTCTTGTGGCATCGGGAAGTAATGAAATTTATAATTTACGGGTGAACGGACAATCTGCAGGTGGATGGCAAAAACCACGATTTGAATCGGAAATTAAGTCCATCCAAGATGTGTCTGAAGGATACCTCATAGAACTTGCAAATGGCTCGTCCAAGAGAATCAAGAAAACAGGGAGACAGTTACAATGAAAGCAGTTTTTTTAATCAAAAATGGCAATGCCAATGAGGCATTTGAAATTCGTGAAGTGCAACTCGATGTGGTTCAAAGGGGGGAAGTGAAAATAAGAGTATCGTCTTCTGGTTTGAACTTCGCCGATGTGCTAGGCCGTAAGGGACTTTATCCGGAATTGCCCGCACTACCAGTAATTATTGGGTATGACGTGGTTGGGGAAGTTATAGAATGCGGTGAAGGAGTAGATTCGTCTTGGTTAGGAAAACGTGTGGCGGCATTAACGCGATTCGGAGGTTATGCGGAAGAGGTGAATACATTGGCCGACGGAATTGCTGAAGTACCCGTCGATATGGAAGATTTTGAAGCGTGTGCTTTGGGAACACAATATGTGACCGCCTATTACATGACGAATGTGGTTCAAGAGTCGAGGAAAGGCGATGCCGTTTTGGTTCATGCCGGATCAGGTGGAGTTGGAACAGCCTTGGTTCAATTGCTTTTGGAAAGAGGGTGCGAAGTGTTTGCTACGGTTGGAACGGATGAAAAAGTGAACGAGCTTTTAAGACTTGGAGTCAAAGCAGTGAATTACAGAGCCAACGATTATGCATCTTTTATTCGCGCACATTTGGGTGAAAGGTATTTACAAGCATCTTACAATAGCATTGGAGGAAAGACTTTTAAAAAAGATATGAATTTATTGGGTTCAGGTGGAAAGCTTATGCTCTATGGGTTTGCTGAACGATCAGGTAAATGGGGTGGGAAGTTGGCTACATTCAAATTAATTTGGGACATGGGAAGAATAATTCCCCTTCTTCTTTTGGCAAAAAGCAAGGGCGTGATCGGAGTAAACATGCTTAAAGTGGCTCAGGCCAATCCAAAGTTAATTGGTCAATGCATGGCTGCACTGGTGGAATTGCACAGAGAAAAGAAAATTAAACCAATCAATGGTGGTGAGTATGCATACTCTGAAGTGGCACTGGCACATCACCTTCTAGAGTCAAGAAAAACCAAAGGAAAATTAATTCTCAAATGGCGTTAAGTAATTCACTTTTCGTTTACTTTCGTCGCACTATCTAAAACCATGTCCTCAACGAATCAAAAGCTGACATTTGCAGGGGTCCTTGTTACCCTAGGAATAATTTACGGAGATATCGGAACGTCTCCACTCTATGTAATGAAATCCATTGTTGGAGATAAACCCATTACAGAGGCACTGATATACGGGGGAATATCTTGTGTAGTTTGGACACTAACCATTCAAACGACCATAAAATATATCTGGATGACCTTGCGGGCGGATAACAAAGGCGAAGGTGGAATTTTTTCTTTGTATGGTTTGGTGAAGTCGAAAGCCAAGTGGCTCTTTTGGCCAGCTATGATTGGAGCTGCTACCTTGTTATGTGATGGTATTATTACTCCACCAATTTCTGTAGCATCTTCTGTTGAAGGTCTAAAAAAACTGAATGAAGGTGTCCCTGTAATTCCAATTGTATTGGCTATTCTCACTGCCCTGTTTTTAATTCAACGATACGGAACCAAGTTGGTAGGTGTGGCGTTTGGACCAATCATGTTCATTTGGTTTTCCATGTTAGCTGTTGTAGGAACCTATAATCTATTGGAGCACCCCGAAGTTTTGAATGCATTAAATCCGAAATATGCCTACAATCTGTTGGTTAACTACCCACAAGGTTTTTGGTTGCTTGGTGCGGTGTTTCTCTGCACTACCGGAGCTGAAGCGCTATACAGTGACCTGGGACATTGCGGCAGATCGAATATTCGAACAAGTTGGATTTTTGTGAAGTCGGCCTTGATACTGAACTACATGGGACAAGGCGCATGGCTCATGCAGCAAACCGCTTTGAATGAACGTAATCCATTCTTTGAAATGATGCCTCAATGGTTTTTAATTCCTGGTATTATCATCGCAACACTGGCAGCCATCATTGCTTCACAAGCATTAATCAGTGGCTCATTTACGTTAATTGGAGAAGCCATTAACTTGAATTTTTGGCCGCGAGTTGCAATTAAGTATCCGACGGAAACGAAAGGCCAATTGTATATTCCAAGTGTGAACTGGTTGCTGTGGGCGGGTTGTGTAGGTGTCATGCTTTATTTTCAGGAGTCGGCGCACATGGAGGCCGCCTACGGTTTATTTATTACGGTAGCCATGTTAATGACCACAGTACTGCTATCTTATTACCTTATTTATCGCAGACATTGGCCCATGTTATTGGTAGCCATGATTGCCATTTTATTCTTTGCTGTTGAAGCATCTTTTTTCGTTGCAAATTCAATGAAATTGAAAGAGGCATGGATGATGCTCATTGTATACAGCGCCATTCTTGCCGTTATGTATATCACCATTCGTTTCAGAAGATTAAGTAGTTTTCATACTGGATTTGCAGACATTGATCACTACTCTGAAAAAATTAAACAACTTAGTGTAGATCAAAGTGTGCCAAAGTACGCAACGCATTTGGTTTACATGACCAAAGCAGGATTTATTGATCAGGTGGAACAACTGGTTATGGATTCCATTTTGAAAGGAACACCCAAACGGGCAGACGTATACTGGTTCTTACATGTAGATAGAACGAATGAACCATACACCTTGGATTATCAAGTAGAGGAATTGGTAGATGATCTCATTATAAAAGTGAATATTAAGTTAGGATTTCGTGTTCAAGCGAAGGTGCACAATTACTTCTGCTTTATACTTGATGATTTGGTGAAGCACAACCAGTTCAATCGATTGAAAAAGCCTGAGCCTTACAGAGCATATAATGATAGTATTGATGTTCGATTTGTACTATTGAAAAAGTATTTGAGCGTTGAGAATGAACTTAGCTTCAATGAAAATTTCATTTTCGAAGCCAATCAAATCATTAAGGAAATTAGTTTGTCAGATATTGATGCATGGGGTCTTGAAGAAAACCGAACGTCAATTGAAAAGGTTTCCATGCTTGTTAAATCCGGGGCGAAATGTAATTTGAACCTACGTCATCAGAGAAATGGGGGCTAACCCATTTTCTCTGCCAGAGTGAGCCAAAGAAGCGTGCCCTCTTCGATTTTCGAATTTAATTCTGCCAATTGATTCGACAATTCAATGAGCTCCGAATGATCAGCGCACTGAGACATTTGAAGCTCAAGCTGAACTCTTTTCTCTTCCCAAAGAGGTATGTCTCGCTCCAATTCGGTGAACTGTTGCTTCTCTTTAAATGAAATCTTTGTAGTGGAGTTGTTTTTAGTTTTGGGTTCTATGCTTTCTTTTTCCTTCACGATTTCTGGTGAAGATTCAGCCAGCATATCTCTGAACTGTAAGCTACTTCCCAACACATCACGAACCCCACCTTTCCCGTCTAAAACAAAAAGATGATCAACCAATTTATCTAGGAAATATCTGTCGTGACTAACAATGATTAGGCAGCCGGGGTATTGAGACAAGTAATCTTCAAGTGCGCTGAGTGTGAAAATATCAAGGTCATTGGTGGGCTCGTCAAGAATAAGGAAATTCGGATTTTTCATCAAAACCAATAACAATTGCAATCTCTTTTTTTCACCACCACTGAGCTGCGAAATGGTGTTGAAATGCATATGTTTTGGAAAAAGAAATTTTTCAAGAAGTTGAGATGCAGTTATGGTTTTTCCTTTTTTAAGTGGAATGAAATCTGCAATTTCTCGAATGCATTCAATAACACGCTGTTCGGGTTTCAAATGCATGGTGCTTTGCTCGTAGTATCCAAATACAACAGTCTCGCCGTTCACAACTTTTCCATGATCTGGCTCATCACGTTTCGTAAGGAGCTGCAAAAAAGTAGTTTTCCCACAACCATTCCTTCCAACTAAACCAACACGTTCATTTGATTTGAAAGTGTAGTCGAATCCGTCGAGAATCGTTTGTTGTCCGAGTTGTTTTTTAACACGATGGAACTCGACTACTTTGGAGCCCATTCGAGAAATATTAATTTCCAAATCCAATTCACCGGCTTCTTTTTTCTTCGCCAATGTTTCTTTCAATTCTTGAAAAGCATCAAGGCGTGACTTGCTTTTCGTTCCTCTAGCTCGAGGCATTTTTCTTGCCCATTCTGCTTCCTTGCGAAACAAATTCTCTTGCTTGTCTCTTGTGGCCGCTTCCAATTGTTCTCTTTCAGCTTTTTTCTCGAGATAGTATGAGAAATTTCCTTTGTACTTGTAAAGCGTTTTGTTCTCTAACTCCAATATTTCATCGGTGATATTTTCAAGAAAATAGCGGTCGTGAGTGACCATGAAAAGTGTTTTGTTCGATTTACCCAAATAATCTTCAAGCCACTCAATCATATCTAAATCTAAGTGATTGGTTGGCTCATCGAGAATCAGGAAATCAGCATCTTCCAAGAGCACTTTGGCAAGTGCAATTCTGCGTCTTTGTCCCCCACTCATGGTTCCCATGGTTTGTTCCAACCGCTGAATGTTCAATGCTCCTAAAACTTGTTTCATTTTAGAGTCGTAATCCCATGCACCGGATTGATCCATTTGATCCAAGGCACGTTCAAGATGCTCTCCTGTAGCCAATGCAGATTCATACAAGCGAATGGCTTTAGTCATGGCGTTGTTTGATGCCAATAAATAATCTAACGCTGTATTTTCTGGCAGATAAGCTTCGTCTTGTTCGAGAAAAGTCCAACGAATTTCTTTATTAAAAACTATTTTTCCTTCGTCAGTAGAATCCTTTCCCGTTAACAATTGAAGTAGCGTACTTTTCCCCGTACCATTCTTGGCCACTAAGGCTACTTTTTGTCCCTGCTCAATGCCAAACGAAAGATCAGTGAATAATTCTCGAATTCCAAAGGATTTAGCAATACGCTCTACAGACAAAACATTCATAGTGAGCGAAGTTCGCACATATTCATGAATTGATTGTAAATTCGGCGAAGAATGATTGAGATAAAACATTTTTCAGACTGCTCGATTTACGAGGTGTATGGTATTCTTCAATTGAGAAGTGAGGTTTTCGTGGTAGAACAAAATTGTGTTTATCAAGATTTAGACTCGAAAGACTTAGATGCATTCCATGTTATCATTAGGTCAGAATCGGGTAACATTGTTGCAACTGCACGCGTGCTTAAAGCGGGTGTGTCTTATTCAGAAGTAAGCATAGGTCGGGTTTGTATATCGAAGGCCATGCGTCAACAAGGTTTGGGAAAAGAACTCATGGGATCAGCTGTAGCTTTTATTGAAAATCAATGGCCTTCTGTGGAATGTGTGATTTCAGCACAGTTGTATTTGCAAAAATTTTATGAATCGCTTCAATTTGCTGCGGAGGGAGAGGTGTACCTAGAAGATAATATTCCACATATTCAGATGCGAAGAAAATGAATGCTCTTGGATTGAACAGGTTAAAATGGAGTCATACGCATGAGTATCTATTAACGTTATGTGCATTTTTTATGCCCCTGCAGCTGCGGGTTTTGACCTTTGTTTTAGTCGCATTATTTGTTTGTGTGATTGTCATGCGCGTTTTGAAAGTATCAAGTTCCGCTGCGCAGGAATTAAGACTTGCGGTATTTTTTCCCTTTGCATTTTTTTCTGCTTTTTTGGTTTGGGGTTGGTTCGAACAACCTCAGCATATTGAAGTTTTGAAGGAAATAGAAACCAAAGCGCCCTTTTTCTTTTTGCCAGTACTTTTTATTTTCCTGCCTAAACTATCCTTTCAATCGCGATCTCAAATTTTTCGGGCTTTTACGGCTGGAACCCTTGTCTTTGTCGTTCTCAGTATTATTCATGCTCTTGTGCGTTTGATTTTCGGAGACGGTGCAGATGTATTTTTTTATCAAAAATTATCTTGGACTTTTCATCCGTCCTATTTAGCGCTCTATTGTTGTTTGGCCATTGGGTCAATTTATTATGATTTGAGCACAACAAATAGAGGGTGTCTTTACAATAATTTATTGCTGATAATGGTCTTTCTGTTGGCGTGTTACATTGCCTTTTTGTCAAGTAAATCTGGATTTCTGTCTCTTTTTCTAACTTTTTTTATACTTCTATATTACACATGGAGAAGACAGTTAAAAATGAAAAACTTTTGGCTTTTCACTTTATTAATCGGTCTTGGTTTTGGGATTCCATTTTTCACAGTCGGACAAATAAACGGTAGGGTGGCTGCGGCTTTTACAGATGTTAATTCCCAGCAAGTGACCGAAAAAAAGGCGAGCACTGCCATGCGTTTCGTTACCTGGCAAGCGAGTTTGAATATTGTAAAACAGAATCCGTTAGGTGTTGGAACTGGAAATTGGAAAATGGCATTGAGGAAAGAGTATAGTTCAATGAATGAGCTCGAGGCTGCTCGAAAGCCACTTCCTTCGCATAATGCTTTTCTTCAGATTGCAGTGGAATGGGGATACATTGGTTTGTTTTTACTTGTGGGATTAGTGATCTTGAATTTGTACTATGCGTTCAAATCGAAAGGGCTGTTCTTTTGGTTGTTTGGCGTTTTAATGCCGTTCAATTTTCTATTTGAAAGTATGTTGGAACTGCAGCAAGGAATAGTTTTATTTACGTTTTTCACTCTTCTTTTGGGTTTCCGAAAATATAGCCAGGGCTTCCCAAGTGAAATGGCTTAAGTTTGTTTTATTTTTCGTACTTTCGCGGTCATGGCAACAATTGAATTGAAGTTACCCAAAATGGGTGAAAGTGTGGCTGAGGCCTCCATTTTAAATTGGCTAAAAAAAGAAGGTGATCGCGTTACTGCTGATGAGCCTTTGGTGGAAATAGCAACAGATAAAGTCAATAGCGAAGTGCCGTCTCCAGAAGATGGTATTTTAGTTTCATGCAAGGTCAATGTTGGTGATACGGTGCAAGTTGGTCATATCATTGCAATCATTGAAACGGAAGGTGGTGCCACTGAACCATCAGTAGCAGCACCTCAGGTTGCTGAACTAAGTGTTGCTTCCGTTACAACAGATGTGAGTCACAGTGGCAACAACGGCTCGGTTATATCATCTGGTGATCGTTTTTACAGTCCGTTGGTGAAGAACATAGCTAAGCAAGAGGGGTTAAGTCAAGAAGAACTGGATCAAGTTACCGGAACAGGTCAAAATGGTAGGTTAACCAAAGAAGATCTCATGGGTTATTTGAAAACTCGTGGTTCTGCTCCGGCTGTAAAGCCAGAAGTGGTTGCTTCAAATGCGCCAGCCGCAGGTCCCGTAAAGCCTGCTGTTGAAGTCCAGAAAGTGAAGGGGCCAGCAATAAGCATAGGTGGAAATGATGAGGTTATTGAAATGGATCGCATGCGCAAACTCATTGCTGACCACATGGTCATGAGTAAGCAAGTGTCCCCGCACGTAACAAGTTATGTTGAGGCCGATGTCACCAACATAGTGACGTGGCGTGATAAAGTGAAAAAGTCTTTCGAGCAGAATTACAAGACTAAATTGACATTTACCCCTATTTTCATTGAGGCTGTTGCGAAAGCTATACGCGATTTCCCTGGAGTAAACGCCAGTGTTGACGGAGATAAGATTGTACTCAGAGGTGATGTTAACATTGGAATGGCTGCTGCATTACCAACAGGAAATTTAATTGTTCCGGTTATCAGAAATGCAGATCAATTGAATTTAGTTGGATTAGCGAAGAAAGTAAATGACCTCGCTGATCGTGCAAGAGCAAATAAATTAACCCCAGATGAAATTCAAGGTGGGACCTACACATTAACCAATGTGGGTTCATTTGGAAATGTAATGGGGACTCCAATCATTAACCAACCTCAAGTTGCAATTCTTGCTGTAGGTGCTATTCGTAAGAAGCCAGCAGTGATAGAGACTCCTAAAGGAGACGCCATTGCTATTCGTCACATGATGTTCTTATCGCATTCATATGACCACAGAATTGTAGACGGTGCATTGGGTGGAAGATTCGTGAGAAGGGTGGCGGATTATTTGGAAGAGTGGGATGTAAATAGAGAAATTTAACTTTTAACCAGAGCTACATGAAACTTCGCTCATTTGTTTTTATTCTCGCATTGATGCTTTTCGGTAATGCTTTATTGGCGCAAAGCAATAAAGAGAAGTTTATGGTTGGTTTCGCCGAGGCCAATAAACTAATGGAAGAGAAGTTTTGGTATCAGGCCATTAAGGAATGGAAGAAGGTCCTTGCCCTTGATCCTGAGAATCTGAATGTCAATTACAAACTTGGATACTGTTTGTTGAATACGGAGAATGAAAAGGTAGATGCGCTGAAGTATCTGGAAATTGCATGTTCTAAAAAGTTGAACAAAAATTATGATCCATTTGAGCCAACTGAAAAGTTACCTCCCGTAGATGCGTTGTTCCTTTTGGGTCAAGCACAGCATCTGAATATGCAATTCGATCAGTCTATCAAGACATTTGTGAAATTGAAGACGCAAGTGTCAAGAGAGCATAGACTTGTTCCAGAAGCCAATTACGCCATAAAAATTTGTGAGGAAGCAAAAATACAAGTTGCTAATCCGGTCAATTACAAAATTACCAACGCCGGAAATATTATCAATGGCAAGTATGCAGATTTTAGTCCTGTTCTAACGTTCGATGAGTCATCTATATTCTTTACCAGCCGAAGACTACGTCCAGATTCTACAAACAGTGAAATTCGTGATCCTGAAACAGATCAATTCAAAGACGATATCTATGTTTCCTTCCGTACAAAAGAAAACACCTGGTCGAAACCTGAATTGCTTAATTTGAATACAGATGATCATGATGCGTCTATTAGCGTATCGCCTGACGGACTTACACTTTTTGTTTATCAAGATAGCTTGGGCGACGGTCAATTGAAATATTCCAAGCTCATTGGTGAAACATGGAGTGATCCTGCTAAGCTTGGCTCAGATATCAATACATCACATTGGGAGACTCACGTCACTGTTTCTGCCGATGGTAATGAATTGTATTTCGTATCGAACAGACCCGAAGGCTCTGGTGGACGCGATATATATCGTTGTGTGAAATTACCCGATGGAAATTGGAGTAAGGCCTTGAACATTGGAAAAAAAATCAATACCAAATACGAAGAAGATGCGCCATTTTTAAGTCCTGATGGTCAATTTTTATATTTTGCATCCAAGGGACACAACACCATGGGTGGGTTTGACTTATTCGTAAGTAAAAAAGATAAGAATGGAAATTGGGGTGATCCACAGAATATGGGGTATCCGTTGAATACGGTTGATGATGATGTGTTCTTTCAACCTATGGCAGATGGGAAAAGAGCTTACTACAGCTCAAGGAAAGACGGCGGTGAAGGTGAATTAGATGTTTATTTGGTTGAAATGCCAACAACAAAAGGTACGCAATTAGCCGTGTTTAAAGGATTTATTCGCGGAGAGGAAGGTCAGCCGTTGCCAGACAATTTGAGAGTGGTAATTACCAATTTAAAAACAGGTGAAAAACAAGAAGTATCCGCAAGGAAGAAAGATGGTAAATTCTTAGCTACGCTGTTACCTTGTACCAATTATCACGTAGATTTTCTATCAGGAATTGTGAAAATTAAGCAGGAAGATATTACCATTCCTTGTGATGGAGAGTACTATGAAATTGAGCGTGAAGCATTCTTAATTGCTTTTGAAGAAGAAGTTACAATCAAAGCAAAAGACGAGATGATTTTAACTTTCGATCGTACGAAACCAATTCAAATTAAATTGAATTTAGAGCTTGGTATTGCAGAGTATACAAATTACTTTGTGTACGGAAGTGCAGAATTTTCCACTACTGATACCAACTTCAAAAACTTTCTACAAGACTGTAAGAAGGTGGTAAAGAAGAAAGGAAAAGTAGAGATTTACATTGAGTCGAGCGCGTCAAATGTACCTGTTAAGAGTTATTCTAACAACGAAGACTTAGCCAAGGCAAGGGCACAGAAAGCTCAAAAAACCATTGAGGCAGAACTTAAAAAGATGGGATTCAAAACCGACGTGAATTTTGTTTTCTTGCCTGCAAAAAGTATGGTTCAAGGGAAAAAGTACGAAAACGATAAGGATACCGCTCGTGATGAGTATGAAAAGTATCAGTATATCAAAATTAAAGTGCAATAATATTCATGTTGAAATTAAAACGTCCGCTTGTTTTTTTAGATCTAGAAACAACAGGAACCGATGTAGCTAGAGATAGAATAGTGGAAATTGCATTTGTGAAAATGCATGTCTCAGGCGAAGTTGAAACTCTTCCAAGTCAAGAGAACGCACGATTCCTCATTCACCCCAACAT
>VGFR01000027.1 GCA_016868835.1 Bacteroidota bacterium
AGATGGGTGTTTTTTTCATGTAAATTTCTTAACAGACACGCGATTCAATGAATTCACAAATCAAAAATAGGACAGAAGCAAAGATTTACTACATTTGCAAAGCATTTGGTCAATGGAGAAGTTCATTGTGAAAAGGGAATCACGCGAAAATCGTGAACTGTGCCCGCAGCTGTAAAGCTCGCATTCGAAAGAATGAAAAACGTGTTCAATCTAAGCCACTGGTTTTCCGGGAAGGCGAACATGTTCGAGATAAGTCAGAAGACCTGCCAAGTGTTAATCCGAATCCGTGCTCGGGGTCAAGCATTGACAGGTTTATGAAGAAACTACTCACCATATGCCTCTTTGGTTTTGCACTCAGCGCTGCAAAAGGACAAGGCTATGCCCTGCATGTGAATGATACCTTGGGTGAGTTCTTGTTGAATACCTTGCAAATAACAGATAAGCGCGTCAAAGAACCCGTTTATGGTTTTCATGTTGATTCAGTTGATATCAATAGGTACAAATCTTCAGGCATTGGTTCTCTCATTACGCGTCAGGGTTTGGCCTTGGTGAATGCTTATGGTTCAGTGGGAAGTGTCAATGCCATTCGCGTGGCGGGTTTACCTGCAGATTATGTGAGTGTAAATTGGAATGGACTTCAACTGAATTCCACCTCACTAGGCATGAGCGACTTGTCATTGATTCCAGTTCTATTTACAGATCAAATTGTTTTAACAGAAAGACCACAATCCATTGGTCAACAAGATTTGGCACTCGGTAATAATTTAAATCTCATTTCGAAATGTTATAGAGGAAAATGGATTGCGTTCAACCAGTCGGCCTCGTCTTTAAGAAATACCACACTGGGAATGGTTGTTAATAGTGGAAAAGGCAGTTGGTCTGCCAATGTGCGTGGGTTCATTCAAAATTGTCAAAATAAATTCACGTACCAAGATCAATTGCAATGGAATAAACCATGGGTTGAACAAGAAAATAACAACGCACATGCAAAAGGTGCTATGTTGAACCTGGGTTATCATGGAAAAAAACGGCTTACGTCGCTTCATGCATTTTCTGTTTTTCGGCATGTGAATTTACCCTCACCAATGGGAGGGTTGGAGCAGTCTTCAAGTAGTCAGTACGACCGACAATTGAAATTCTCATTGGTCAATAGTGGACCCGACAAAGAATTGAAAGGTAAACGCACCTCAGAGCTGGAGTGGATGCTTGGTGGTGCTTTAGATAAACAAAACTTTCAAAGCAATGCTGTAAATTCAACCATATCAAATCAATCCGCATTCGCATCAATACATCACCACAACAAGGGCGAAAAACTCACTTTTCATTCTTCAGCATCTTTTACTTCGGATTACATCTTGTATCAAGATTGGAACAAGCGGGTGCATTTTCAAAGCGTACGCTGCAATGAACATGTTGTTTTCAATGCGAGCCGAAATTTATTTCTACTCAACTTGAATGCACAGGTTCGAACTTCCAAACACACCGGAATGTCGGGCGAATTGCAATGGTCTTTTTTCAACCAAAATTTGGTTGTCGAAGCATCCGTGCATCACAAAGAACGATTACCCGATGCCAATGAGTTGTATTGGCAGCCGGGCGGAAATTTAAATTTGAAGAAAGAGGCTGCGAGTGGCCTAAGCACAGGGCTAAAATGGTGTAGATCTGGAATGCAAACTGCAAAATCTCCACAATTGGAATTGCAATGGAGTGCCCGAGCCGATGTGATCGAAGACTGGATTCAATGGGTTCCAAATGGTTCGGGAATTTGGACTCCTCAGAATGTGAAGGAAGTGCGTTATGCACAATCGAAATTTCGTGTCAAATACGAAAAAGAAAAATGGAAAGTTTTGTTTTTTACAGAACCTATTTTCAGCAAAGGAAGAAATCAATCCAATCAAGCATGGTTTCAAACAACTTACTCACCGAAATGGCGCAGTGGCTCAAATTTAGAATTGAATTGCATGGGTTTGCGCTGGGTGCTTGAGACACAAGCCATTGGAAAACGATATACAGATGAAGAGAATTCAGAGGTCTTTGCATTGCCAACAACCGCTTATTTTAATTTCGAATTGGGAAGAACATTTGAAACGGAGCAAAGCGAATGGGATTGCTTCATACGAATAGAGAATATTACCAATGCTCAATACAGCTTTGTTCGGGCATACGCTCTACCTGGTCGGGTTTTCAGTATTCAAATCAATTATAAACTAAAACAAAAAACAAAATGAAAATTAAATTTTTAACCTATTTGGCCTGTGCATCAATTTTAATTATCGGATGCGATGGCTGCAAGGAAGCGAATGAAGTAAAAGACTATGCGGTAGGAGTATTGATTGTCAATGAAGGGTCTTTTGGTAATTCAAACGGATCAATAACTTGGAACAAGGGAAGTGAAACAGAAAACAATGTATTCGAAAATGTCAATGGTGGTGCATTGGGAGATGTAATTATGGACGTTGATCAGGCGAATGGCAAAACCTATATTGTTTCGAATAACACTCAAAAAGTCATTGTAGTGAATTCCAATTCCTTCGCTTATGAAACAGCAATCACAGGGTTCAATTATCCGCGACATTTTTTAAAAATTTCCAACTCAGAGGCAGTGGTTTCAGATGGAAGCGGCTTTGGAAGATTGTGTTGGATTGATTTAAATGTGAATGCGGTTTCATCTAATACAGCAGTAGGAGAGGGACCTGAAGACATGATTTTGGCTGGTGGTTCTGTATTTGTTTGTAATAGCGGTGGATGGGGCATAGACAATACAATCAGTGTTGTTGATGTGAGCACAAAACAAGTCACAAATACCATAGTAGTAGAAAAGAAACCCATGGAAATAGCCACCGATGTCAACGGTGTTATTTGGGTGTTGTGTGCAGGCGAAACCCAGTATGATGCTAATTGGAATGTCATAGGTCATACCCAAGCGGCATTGGTAAAGATTGATCCTGTTACTTTGGCAACGACCACATTTACTATTGGAAGTTTGGGTGATCACCCAGAACACATGGCCGTTGATAAAGTGAACAATCGAATTTATATCGCGAATCAAAATGTAATGATTTTTGATTTGGCAACTTTTGGTATTTCAAACCCATCGTTTGTTTCAGGACAAGCCAATGGAATCTCTGTTGACCCATCGAATGGTAATGTGTGGATTTGTGGCCCAACAGATTTCGTTTCTAGTTCAGAGATTAGCGTGTACGATGCAAACGGAAGTTCTGTTAAGAGTTTCAATGCGGGCATAGCTTCTAGGAAAGTGGTTTTCCTCAACTAATTGAGGAATGCAAAAAAAAAGAGCCGCAAACGCGGCTCTTTTTGTCACATATTTTTTTTCTGCATTATTTCTTTTTCCAAGTATCGCCCTGCTTCGTTAACCAAATTTGTGCTCCAACAGCAGCGCTAACAGGAGTAGCAACTTCAACAAGCGTTTGGTTTCCTGTAGTTGAACGAACAGAATATGATAAACTCACCAACTTTCTGTTTTGATCAAATTGAGGAGTATAAAGAAAATCCATTCCTACAGTCAAAAGCTCATTGCGAATTTGAAACAATTGTTCGCGAGTAGTTTCAGAATTAATGGTCACATTCACTTCATTTGAATTAATGATGTTTTGACCGAACACGCTAGTTCCTAGAAATAAGAACGAAGCGAAAATAACGAGCTGTAATGTTTTCATAGTTGCTGTTGATTATCACAAGTATACAACTCTTTTTTAGAATTGGGATTGTGTTTCGTCAATTTTTTTTCGACTTTTATCAATTACTTTTGACATCCTAAAATTGATCATATGAAATTAGAAGAATTGCGAATGCTAATCCATGCGGAAACCAACGAACATGTGCGAAAAGGATTGGATTACATTGCGGAAAATCCCAAAAGTGATCAGATTTCGCTACTCGTGGAAGGACTTGTAGTTGCTACTGATGCGCTGATTCGTTATGAGATTGAGGCCATGTTGGGAGCCATGAACGTGCAAGGCGCCGAGCAAGCATTAATTCAATGCATGAAATCAAAGTCCAATTCGAGCGTAGGAGTGAAATTGCTCGAGTTTATGTGGTCCAATGGTTTTGCTGGTGAAGGCCATCTTGAATTCCTTTTGCAATATGCAGCTCAATTCGGACTGTTGGGATGGATTGAAATGACAAGTATTCTTGAGGTTGGGGAGAGTAAATATGGATTGGATGAATTAAAGGCATCCTATATGTATATCAACGCAATCAAAAAAGATCAAATGGATCCAGAAGAAATAGCATTAATTGAAGACGTAAAAAACAAACTGCTTTCTTTTATAGATGCGAACTAAAAGTGGAATGAGATAGAAATAAAAAAGGGACCGGAAGGTCCCTTTTACGTTATCTTAAAATTGTGATTATTCCAACATATTCTTCGGCTTCTCCATTATATCCTTTTATTTTACAGATATAGGTGTAGACGCCATCTGGAACATAATGTGATTTTTTCAATTTGTCATCACCAATCCAAGCTTCTTTGATATCGGTTGTATTGAAAATTTCATCGCCCCATCTGTTGAAAATGTGCATTTCAAACAAACGCACAGAGCTTGATTCAACCAAGAAGACATCATTCAAACCATCGCCATTCGGAGTAAAGCAATTTGGAATATACACAACCGGAGGGAAGGTAACTGAGAACGTATTGCTCGCAGTACAGCCAATACTGTTTATTACTGTCAGAGCAACAGAGGCTTCACCAAAACCATCGAAGGTGTATGTCTCATTCATATTTTGACCAATACTTCCATCAGGGAAAATCCATTCGTAGGTACAACCAATACAGGGTGGAGTGTCCACAACCATGAAGTCATACATGTAACCTGCCGTGTTCTCAGCATTAAAATCAGCGTCGACCGGAATAACATCAACGAAAATATCTTCACTAATGCTTTGACCACAAAGATCCAATGCTGTTACTGTGTAGGTGTCAGGTGAAATGAGACTTGAATACGTTGCAACCGTTCCATTTGAGTTGTTGGTCCAAGTGTAAGTAAATCCACCTCCTCCGCCTGAAGCGAGAGCCGAAAGAATAGCTGTTCCATTTACACATACTGCTGTATCTGGAGACGCTGTTAAAACCAAAGGCAGGTTTGGAATGGTAATTAGAATGGTGTCACTGTCTGTCATATCACAAGCGTCGGTTACGGTAACACTGTACGTTTGGGTCACTGGAGTAAGCGCTGTATACGTGGTTGCATTTCCAACCAATGTGGAGTTTTCGAACCAGTTATAGCTGAATGAACCACTTCCACCTGACAAATTCGGAGTAAGAACATTTGGTGTAGTGCACCCAGATGTAAGGTCAGGTCCTAGATCTACCGTTACCGGCGGATTTACGATGAGGACAGGAACGGTGTCAGCATTTGATTCACCACATTGGTCATTTACAGTAAGTGTAATGATGGTGGAAGACCCGGGTGTTACATTGTAATTCTGAGTAGATACCGCAAATACGCCGTTGTTCGTCCATGAATAGGTAAAGCCATTTGATCCGCCAGTTATCAGCGGCTGAATATTAAATGCTGTTATGCAGTTGCCATTCAATTGGTCAGGGAGTGTAACAGTAAGGGGAGGAGCCGTAATTGATATTATTGAAGTATCGGCAGCTGTTTGACCACAAACATCGGATACGTTTACAATCACCTGAGCCTCAGTAGTTACTCCAAAGTTGTCATAAAATTCATCCCATTCATCCCAATCATTCACACCATTGGTGTACCATGCATAAGAAAACCCAGGGGTTCCTCCTAAAATGCTTGCAGTGATATTGAAAGGAGATAGACACGGTGCAGTTACTGTATCTGGAATAGTTACAGTTAAATCTGGAGCGTTTATCTCAACATTAATCATATCGGTTGCAGTTAAGCCGCACCCATCTGTGACTGTTACATTTACTTCTCCTTCTCCATTCCACGATCCATAAAACAATGTGCCACCCCAACCAAATAAGTCATTGCCAGCCTCATCTGTCCAAACATATTCATATACTCCGTCGCCGCCTCCAGCAAGAGCGTTGAAATCAACGGATCCTCCACAGTCCATAAGTACTACATTATTGTTGACAGGTAACGATGCTGACATGGACACGGTTAAAGGTGGAAAAACTAAAATGTTAATGTCGAATGTGCCAGTGCCATCGGGCCATCCGCATGTATCGCTGACTGTTAAAAAGTATTGCGTGCTAACAGTAGGTGAAACAGAGATGGTTTCTGTTGTTTCATTGGTGCTCCAACTGTATGAATAATTTCCATAACCACCAGTAATTTCAGGTTCCAAAAGCATTGTGGCACCCAAACACAAGTCAGATTGAAATGGAGCAACTTGAATGGGTTGAGGCAAATCACCAATATTAAAATCGAAATTGCTCACAAATCCAGATCCATTACAAGCCGCTAAGTTCAAAATATCCATGTGAACGGTCTCCACTCCTTCAGCTAAACCGTCTACAAATGCATCAATGTTGAATGAAATGCTTTGAACACCCGGTGGGAAAATAATGGTGTCTGGCATTAAAGTGTAGTCAACACCATTCACTGCTGTCCCTGTCCAAGTGATAATGGCCATGTCTTGAACAGTCAAATCTGAAATTTCAGGACGCGTAAAAGTTAATATTGCCTCACCACAGTCTTCATAAATGATATCTGCATCTGGTCCGCCAACATTCAACGCCAAGTCTACATCAACAACAGCATTCGAACTGAAAGATCCTGCTTCAAGAATGACAATGGATTCCAAGGCTGTATCTGAGCCGTCTGCAATAGCCAATCGAATGTGGTATGTTTCTCCACATTGAACTTCATGCCAAGCCTCAAGAGAAACGGTGTAACCGTCTTGACAAATATCCACGTTGTTAGGATTGTCTATGTAGAATCCGCTATTGAGGTTGAGATTCACAGAACTGATTGTAATGGGTAAAACTGGATTTGACCCTGGAACTTGTGCAATGTTCACTGATCCACCGGGGAACCCAGCAGGAGCCGAATAAGGACCTGTGATACCCGGTCCAGCAAGAAAGAACGCAAAAATGTCGTTGAATGAGGAATTGACCCATTCCATGTATTCATCACTCCCAAAGATGTAGTTGAATCGCAATGTGTCTCCTGTAGGCACGAAGTCAAATTCTAAGATAGCTACGTCGTTGACACTTCCAACAGAAAAACCTTGACCAATCAATGGCGGAACTGAATTGGCTATGGTAAGCAGGTCGTTGTTTCCACTCACCTGACATCCAAACGGAATGCTGTTAAAAGAGCAGTCGAGATTAAAAGCGTGATCCGTTGAAAGCACAACACCTGCTTCTATCTCTAATCCCACTGAATTTCCTCCAGTGAATGAAGCGAATTGCTCGGGACAACCGGTGAATTGTATGTTCGATGCTGATACACCACTTCCCAATAAAACGTCTGTAACGTAATTCGGTACAGGCATACTTGTCATTTGCAACTGCGCAAAAAGTGTTGACGAGCAAAGAAATAAAATTCCGAGTAAAAGTTTTTTCATCTAAATCGTGTTAAGTACACATTTGCTTGACTGCAAATTTAGGTATTTGGTTGCAGGAAAAGGGAAGAAGTTTATATTCGGATATATGAATGTCGACATTTTAGGAAATGCAGTAGACAATTACTGGAGAAAGGGCGATACAACTCCCGTGAAAATATGGATCAACGGTCATCGAGAACCCGATATGAATCCACAGATTTTCTTTAGAAAATTTCCTTCCATGCTTGGTTACGAGAAATTGGTAATGAAAGCGGTAGAAGGAAGGGTGCTTGATCTCGGATGTTCAGCAGGGTGTCATGCCTTTTATTTAAAAAATGCCCGAGGCATCGAAGTGGAAGGAGTAGAGCTTTCGCCTAAGGCTGCTCAGGTGGCAAAGGAACGTGGAATTGTTGTTCATCAGATGGACTGGAAAGGTTTATCTAAATCTAATTTTGATCAGGCATTTGCATTGATGAATGGTATGGGTTTGGCTCAGTCTTTAGAAGAGCTCGATCTGCTTTTGAATAAGCTTAATTTGTGCTTGAAGAAAGGCGGAGTTCTATGGATTGATAGCACAGATGTGACTTATGCTGAGGCTTATTGGCCTATGAAAAATAAAGAATATTTTGGACTTGTAGAGTTTCAGCTCGAATATAAAAAGAAAAAACAGTGTTTCCCTTGGCTCTTTGTAGATCGAAAAACTGCCATGAAAAAAGCCCGCAGGGCGGGCTTTTCTATGGTTGACTGCAAATTGGAAAAAAACGGACATTATCTGCTTCAATTAAGAAAAATCAGATAGGGCTGTCGCTAGTTTTTTACGAGCGTGAAAGATTCGTGATTTTACAGTTCCCATGGGAATGCCCATGTGCTCTGCAATTTCATCATAGTGAAAACCATCAACAAACATTTGAAACGGAGTTTTGTACTCGTCTGTCAGTTCTGAAATGGCCTTACGAATGTCTTTTTCATTGATTTGACTGGTAACAGAGTCAAAAGCAGTGCTGTTGTTATTGACAAAAAATTCATTGGCTTGGCCATCTTGAATGAGATTTTGAAGCTTCTTTCTTTTGTAATTGTTGATGAAGATATTTCTCATAATGGTAAACAACCATCCTTTGAAATTCGTTCCGTCTTGAAAATTTTCCTTGTATCGAAGTGCTTTAAGCACAGTGTCTTGCAAAAGATCCTCAGCATCTTCCACGTTTTTCGTGAAGTTGTAGGCGAAGGAGTGAAGAGAGGGTGAATTGACCCGAACCAGTTGATTGAATTCCAATGTGCTCATATTTGTTTAATTATTTAAGGCAAATATTAAACAGAAAAAACGAACCACCAAACTTTTGTGTAATTATTTTTAAAAAAGATTAAACACTAGAAAGCTTTCAATAAATCATCAACGGAGGGGTAGGTTGAAATATACAAGCTATCCGGAGACTTTATTCCTTGTACGTTATAGCCTGTGAAATGGAAATGACAGTCCGTGTCTTGCAATAACCGAATCAATCGCTTCATATAATCGGGGATTAAGACTGTAGAAGGATGAGTGGTGAATATTGAAACAAAATCAACAGCCCCCAAGCGTTGATAAACTTGTTTAAGGTCATCTGCAGGTACACTTGCTCCCAACATAATGGTTTTATAACCTCTCAATTTCATGATATACTGTAGCATGAGTATACTCAATTCATGAATTTCTAGTTCAGGCAAATACAGCACTACGGTCTTTTTCGTCCGGTCGATAGGCGTTTTTACATTCTCGATATGGAAAAGTAATTTTTGACGAATGAGTGCTGAAACAAAATGCTCCTGGGCAGGACAAATGGAATCGGTTTGCCACAACATGCCAATTTGCTGAAGGAAGGGCATCAACAGTTCTCGAAAAGATGCTTCCAGTCCTTTTTGTTGAACGTAGGGGTCAAAAACATTTGAAAATAGCTCGTCGTCATAATTCAACATGGCTAGTTTCAAAATGTGTGCGTAGTGCTCTTGCCCTTGTTGGTCTGTAGCATGTTTGTTAATGACCTCTCGTATTTGATCGTCGGTCATCTTAGCGATTGCCGAGATTTTGTAACCCAGGCTATTGAGTAATGAAATATTCAACAACACTTTTAAGTCGCGATCAGAATATTTGCGAATATTTGTATCGGTACGCTCTGGTCGCAAGATGCCATAGCGTTGCTCCCAAATCCGTATGGTATGGGCTTTGACTCCTGAAAAATTTTCAAGGTCTTTGATAGAAAATTCTTGCGTCATCATAGGCTTATGTTCCATTTAACATTCATGCACGTGAATTGTTCAGAAAGACCCTTAAAAACACTCTTGGTTCACTAGAAAAAATGGAATAACTTCGTCACAAACCAAAACCATGCTTAGAATTGCCTTAATTGGATACGGATACTGGGGCCCGAATTTGCTTCGGAATTTCAATGCCCTTGAAAATGTAGAGGTCTCTTTACTTGTTGACTCCAGCACTTCCAGACTTGATGCTGCCAAGGTGCAATTTGCAGGATTAAATACAAGCACCAATGCCAATGATGCGTTTCTCTCGAAGGAAATCGATGCAGTGGTAGTTGCTACGCCCGTTTTTACCCATTACATCCTCGCAAAACAAGCCCTTGAACATGGTAAGCATGTGCTAGTAGAGAAGCCTCTGACAGATAATTCGGAACACGGTATTGAACTCATAGAGTTGGCACAAAAGAAGAATTTGACCTTAATGGTTGATCACACTTTTCTGTATGCAGGTGCAGTGCAGAAAATGAAAGTGTTGACACAAGATGGCACGCTCGGAAAATTGAATTATTTCGACTCTACGCGCATTAACCTCGGATTAATTCAGCAAGATGTCAATGTACTATGGGATCTTGCGCCTCATGATATCTCTGTCCTTGGTTACTTGAACGCAGAAGTGCCCGTTAGTGTCAATGCTACAGGTGTTTCTCACATTCATAACGGTATTGAAAACATGGCTTATCTCACAGTAAACTATCAAAGTAATTTTATCGCTCACTTCAATTGCAGTTGGTCTTCGCCAGTGAAAATTCGTCTCATGTTGTTAGGTGGAAGCGATAAAATGATTGTTTTTAACGACATGGAGCCATCAGAAAAAATTAAAGTTTATGATACGGCACACAGCGTTTCAACATTTGAGGAAAAACGTCAGGTTTTGGTTGATTATCGTGTTGGAGATGTATATGTTCCCAAATTATCTACTACAGAACCGTTGAAACTAATGGCCGAAGACTTTGTTCATTCCATTCTTAACAAACAAGTTCCAGTTTCAAACGCTGCAGGCGGATTACGTGCAGTTCAAATATTAGAGGCCGCACAAGAGAGTATTAAAAAGAGTGGGGCGGAAGTAAAAATTAAAATGGCATGAAGCAAGAATTACTTCTTTTTCCATGCAACGGAAACGCAAGGGAAGCTATAGATGCCGTTGGCGAAAAGTGGAATGTAGTTGGATTCATAGATGATAATGTAGACTTGCAAAAAAACGGATGTGCTGGACTTCCTGTCTTTGACCGGTCAGCGTTAGAAAAGTTTCCGAATGCATTTGTACTAGCGGTCCCCGGGGCGCCTCATTCTTTTCATATGCGTCAGGAGATTATTCAATCCCTAAGTGTAGATGAACTTCGATTTGCAACTGTTGTTCATCCAAAGGCCTCGGTGGGTATGCAGGTTAAACTTGGACGTAATTGCCTCATTCAATCGGGAGTGGTTCTTACTTCGAATGCAGAAATTCATGATCATGTGGTGATACTTCCGAATACAGTGGTCCATCACGATAGTCAAATTGGAGCATTTTCCATGTTGGGATCAAATGTTACAATAGCAGGGAATTCTCTTATAGGAAAAGGTTGTTACATTGGCAGTGGTAGTTGCATAATCAATGGTATTGCCATTGGTGATCATAGTCTAATTGGAATGGGAAGTGTTGTTATTCGCTCAATTTCACCCACCTCAAAAGTTGTTGGTGTGCCAGCAAAACAATTATGAAAAAAGTAAGTGTCATAATACCCTTCTTGAATGAGGCCGAAAATATTCCTGTCCTTGTTCAAAGTCTGAATGAATTTGTTCAAACCCAATTATCTTTTCAACTAGAGGTAGTTTTTGTCAATGATGGTTCGACAGATGATTCTATTCAAGTTTTAAAATCTCAGACGCAAATGTTGTTTGAAGCCAAACTCATTTCTTTGTCCAAGAATGTTGGTTCACATGCGGCTTTGCGAGCAGGTACGCTTCACGCAACTGGAGACTATGTCACATTTACCTATGCAGATTTACAAGATCCGCTATCACTCATCTCATCTTCTTTTCAACTCGCTGAACAAGGATTTGAAATGGTTTGGGCATCTCGAAAAAATAGCTCAACAGGATCTTTGTTTAGTTTAATCTACAGCAAGCTCATGCGCAAATATGTGACAGCGAGCTATCCAAAGAATGGATTCGATGTTGTTTTTTTTGGAAGAAAGGCTGCGAATGAACTCAATAGAAACATTGAAAATAATTCATCTGTTTTTCTTCAACTGTTGACCATGGGTTTCAAGCAAACTCAAATTGAATATGTGAAAAATGACAGGAGTCAGGGTGCATCAAAATGGACTCTTGCAAAAAAAATAAAATTGTTTGTAGACTCATTTGTAGCATTCTCCTTTGCACCCATAAGATGGGTGACATTAATTGGTTTTGTTTTGTTCGTTTTCGGATTGTCTTTTACCTCTTACCTTGTTGTTCGTAAAGTAATATATAATGATCTCGCCGAAGGATGGCCAATGCTCATGAGTGTTATCATTATGGGGTTTGGAATTACAAATATTTCCTTAGGTATCATTGCAGAATATCTTTGGCGAACATTAGACGCGGCGCGAAATAGACCCGTTTTTATTATTGATGAAATAGAAGAGCTAAATCCATGAAAAAGATATTTGTAACAGGAGCCGCAGGTTTTATTGGATCGCATTTGGTTGATGACCTCCTGGCATCAGGACACGCGGTTGTAGGTTTTGATAACTTGGTTAACGGGAAGTTGGAAAATTTACAAGAAGCTCAATTGAACCAAAACTTTCAATTCATTCAGGGTGATATTCGAAATGAGCAAGAAATTCAAATGGCCATGCAGGATGCTCATGTGGTGTTTCACCTCGCTTGCCTTGGAGTTAGGCACAGCATTCACAGTCCGTATGAAAATCATGAAGTAAATGCGGAGGGAAGTTTAAAGGTTTTGGAATCGGCAAGGAAGCTTCAAATTGAGAAGTTTTTTTACATTTCAACCTCAGAGATTTACGGCGATATTCAAACATTTCCTATTGATGAATTGGGGGTTCCTGCCCCTAAAACGGTTTATGGGAGTAGTAAACTCGCTGGTGAAAATTATGCCTACTCATATTTTAAATGCTATCAGCTTCCTGTTGTTATTACCCGTATTTTTAACAACTACGGGCCACGCGCGCATTATGAGGGTGATGCAGGAGAAATTATTCCAAGATCAATTGTACGCATGTTGTACGGTGAGGCGCCTGTTGTTTTCGGTGATGGGAGTGTTACCCGTGATTTTTTCTTTGTGAAAGATACTGCACACGCGCTTGTTCAACTTATGAATACAGAAGGTATCAACGGTCAAATCATAAACATTGGAACAGGTGCAGAGATGACTATGAAAAACCTTGCTCTTGAAATAATCAATGTTATGGGGTTAACAGGGGAAATGAATATTCAATTCGCTGAAGACCGACCCGCTGATGTGCCCAGATTGTGGGTTAATCCAGCTAAGTTTTTAGCGCTCACAAACTTCGGAAGAGGTAAAGATTTTTCCGAAGGATTACAGGAAACGGTAGCGTATTACAAGAGATTATCGATGGAGAGAAATCTCAATAGCGAAATAAAACTTGAAAATTGGAAGGAATGAAAATACCCATTGCAAAACCATTTTTGAATGAAGCAGAAGCGCAATTGGCTTATGACACAATCCTGACCAATTGGGTGACTCAAGGTCCTCAAGTTGCCGCGTTTGAAGAGGAGTTCGCTGCATATACAGGTGCAAAATATGCTATAGCTGTTTCAAACTGTACCACCGCACTGCACCTGTCTTTGGTTGTTGCAGGAGTTGGTCCTGGTGATGAGGTTATTGTGCCAAGCATGAGTTACATTGCAACCGCCAACTGTGTTATTCATGCTGGAGCTACACCGGTCTTTGCCGAGGTTTGCCGAGAAAGCTACAACATAGATCCAGCAGATGTTCGGAGGAAAATAACGTCAAAAACCAAGGCAGTCATTGGCGTACATCAAATTGGACTTCCGTTCAAAATCAACGAAGTGAGAGCCATTTGTGATGAGCATCAATTGGTTTTAATAGAAGACGCGGCTTGTGCTGCAGGTTCTTCATACAACAACAGAAAAATAGGTTCCCATTCAGATTACGTTTGTTTTTCATTTCATCCCAGAAAGGTCATAACAACCGGCGATGGTGGAATGATTACAACTCAAAATGAAAAAATTGCACAACGATTGAAATTGCTTAGACAACATGGTATGAGTGTAAATGATCGTGTACGTCATTTGAGTCAAACTGTAATTATGGAGGAGCATGTTGAGGTGGGATACAATTACAGATTAACGGATATTCAAGCGGCGGTTGGTCGCGAGCAATTGAAAAAACTAGATTGGATTATTGAGGAAAGAACGAAAATTGCAAATCAATACCTTCAATCATTCAAAGATATTGACTGTATTGAGTTGCCTCACGTTCCAGAACATGTAATGACCAATTGGCAAAGCTTCTCGATTTATATTAAAGGAAATTCTCCAATCTCAAGAAACGATTTAATGCAAAGGCTATTGGATGTTGGAATTGCAACACGAAGAGGTGTTATGACCTCACACAGAGAACATGCATTTACCTCACTCGGATACAATAACTCGCTGCCTATTTCAGAGGACGCGTGCGACCAAAGTATTATTTTGCCTTTATTTGTTCCAATGTCACAAGAGGAAATAGGCTATGTTATTTCACATTTTAAATCTCTACTTAGACATTGAGTTTTTGGAAAAACATATACCTGAATAGGAAAGAGTTAGTTGTATTGCTTGTTTTGAAATTGGCTGTTGTTCTTTATTTCAATTGGCAGTATCAACTGTATTGGCCAGCCAATCAACAACAAGGATGGGCTATGCTGGGGAATGATACCAGTGGTTACATGAGACCACTCGAAGCCATGGTTCAAGGATATGGGTATGACTCGGTTTGCCGAATGCCCGCTTTTGCCCCACTATACTTCGTATGCTATTTTATTTTTGGAAGTGCGAACGTGCTATCAGCTCTTGTCCTATTTCAGGTATTCATGTCATGGATCTCTGCGGTGCTCATCTTTCTAATCCTGAAAGGAAATTCAGTGTCCAATCAGCGCAGTTTAATTGGTGCAAGTGTGTTTCTCTTATTTCCGCTCATTGCAACCTATGATCATTTAATTTTGAGCGACTCACTTGGAAATTCGTTTTTTCTGGTTGCAATCTATTTGGCTTGGAGAGCAAAGCAGAGCAACTCACAGATGCTTTTGTTCTTAACCTCTTTCTTTTTAGTTTGGTCGGGTTTCTTTCGTCAAATTCATTTTATCTTTTTACCATTTCTTTTTTGGTATGCGGTTCCAAAATGGTGGTCTTTCTCAAAAGTGATAATTAAAAAGTTACTTATTTTCATTTTTCCTTTTTTCGTTTTAGTTGGAAGTTGGGCGGGCTACAATAAAATGAGAACGAACCAATGGATCTTCACCGTAGCTCCTTATGAAACGTGTTTCGGTTATTTACCGAAACCGTTACTCGAATTGAGAAAATTAATGATTGCCATGGGTGGTGATATACAGCCTTGGGTGAAGGGAAGCGCTGGTGAGTTTTTTATTGGAAAGGAAGATAGAGTTCCTTTTCAAGAGAAGCAATTCACTTCGAACATGAGCGAACCAGAGCTCAAAGAATTGAAAAGGCAATATCAGAATTTTTATTATCGAAACGATTCACTAGCTGGGGAATTCGTAATTCAAAAATCAAATGAATACCTTGAAGCATACAAATCAGAACACCCATCGCAGTTTTATTTTACGAATCGTTTGAATTTGCTTGTCAAATTTGTTTTTCCAAATCACGCAGATAACCTCCCTGGACCTGCAATTCATGAAATGAACATTTTTCAAAAAGGAATGAAGGCATTTGCTTGGGTTGGTATGTTTTTGATCAATGTCTTTGCATTCTTTTGCGTTTTTCTTAGCTGGAGGCTTGCGCGTGATTGGTTTGTGCTAGCCATTGCAAATGTTCTACTCATCCTCATTTTGGCGTGTTTTTTTGGTTGGATTGAATTGAGGTATTTGCTACCCATCCACAGTCTCTCACTACTTTTAATATTCATAGGTACACGGAGCGCACAATTTCCATGGAAGAAGAACAATACTCCTTAATTTTAGCACATGCAATTAATTGTTTTTGATGATTCGTCGTTGAATTTATTTCGTCCCTTAACACTGACTAGGTCGTTGGGGCAAGCGACTATTGGAAAGTATACAGTTTTAGAACGCTATCTGCATGTCCTCAATTTGAAAGAAGGATTTATTTCAACTACGGAAAGTCTTCAGAAATTATACGAAACGCCAAAAGACGGTGAGTCTTTGTGGATCAATTCACGCGTAGTTCCAACAGAGCAGTTCATTGAACAGATCAACAACTTGCCAACAAAAACGGCTTTAATACAAAATGAACAGATTTTAGCCGTCAAAACCTCCCATGCTCAATTCAATTCATGGGAATATACCATAAGTGTTGAAGGGCATGTTCTTTTAAATAATATCACAGATGTTTTTCGTTTTGCAGGTGATTTTATTGCTTTCGATTTCGCTCATCACACTGTAACTCGTCCTAGTTTAGCGAGTTATCAATTGTTGTTCGGTGATTTTGAGCGCTTGAGTATTTCCTCTTCCGCCAAATTGTTGAACTGTACTTTGAATACCACAGATGGTCCAATTATAATCGACTCTGGGGCTGAAATTCAAGAAGGGGTCCATCTACGAGGCCCACTTTATATTGGCAAAAATGCTCAAGTGAAAATGGGCGCTAGAATTTCTGGGCCAACCAGCATTGGTGAAGAATGCAGAATAGGGGGGGAAGTAGTGAATTGTGTTATTCTTCCGTTTTCGAACAAAGGACATGACGGATTCTTAGGTAACGCAGTATTGGGTTCATGGGTGAATTTGGGAGCAGATACCAACGGTAGTAACTTAAAAAATAACTACAGCGAAATTTCAATTCAATTGGAATTTGAAGAGCATAATATTCAGACCGGATTGCTTTTCTGTGGCCCACTGATAGGCGATCATTCGAAAACAGGTATCAATACCATGTTGAACACGGCTACCTACATTGGTGTAGCATCGAATGTTTTTGGAAGTGATTTTCCTGAAAAATACATTCCATCATTTTCATGGAAGGATTCGTTAACACCACATCAATTCGAAAAAGCCATTCAAACGGCTGAGCGCATGATGGCGAGAAGAGGAAAGAAAATGAGTGAAGTTGAAAAAGAAGTTTTAAAACATATTTATTTATCCCGTGTCAGCTAATGCGGTCATACCGTCAGAAAAAAAAGCTTGGCATTGACATTGAAACAGAGGCGACATGAATTTTGAGAATGATCCCTATTTATTCAACGAAGAAGAATCGAACAATCATGATTTTATTCCGTTGATTTCGGCAGAAGATGAAGACCAAATGGACCAAGAAGATACTCCCGAAGTATTGTCTATTTTACCCTTGCGGAACACCGTTTTATTTCCGGGCGTAGTTATTCCAATTACGGTTGGAAGAGACCGTAGTATTCGACTTATTC
>VGFR01000028.1 GCA_016868835.1 Bacteroidota bacterium
GTAAATAGATTCATACGCACAATGGGCATTTTTCCCATGTACGCGAGTCCATTGTTTTGTGGGTAACGAACCAAACTGGTTTCTAGAATTGCGGTTCCGGCTCTACCAATGCGGAGGGGCATGGTGCCCACTGTATTTCCAACCATGACAAAGTACAGACTGTCTTGTTGCAATGTCAATGGTGTTTCAAGGTTTAGCGTAATGAGTTTTTCTTGTCCAATGTTGTTAATGTCCCATACATTGACTGTGTAGGTTACTGTTTGAGCAACCTCTTGCGTAAAAGAGTTCTTGAAGATTTTTCCTTGAATGATGGTTCCTGGCGTGGTTCCTGGGCCTACTGCCACTGCAATGGATTTACACTGTAAACTAGTTGTTCTTGCTTCAAAGATATTTCCCACTTCGTAGGGCTGACCTGTGTAAAAGGCAGATGGATTAAAAACATCTTCAAGTGCACCCTCGTCTCGCGCATACTGAAAAGGATGCATTTTAAAATCTAGAGTGTCTTTGCTGTTAGTTGGAATTTCATCTGTTTGTGTTTGGTTAATCTTATAAATTACTCGGTAATATCCAGCAGTGCTTGGAGGGGTATAGGTTGGAGTAATTGTCAAGGTTGGTGTAGCACCAGATGCGACCGTTGTGTTTGATGTTGTTTGATTGAAAAGTGCAGTATTCGCACTGTTCAATACTTTAACATTCAGGTTCACTCCCGATTGTGAAGCACTTCCAATGTTGTTTGCTTTAGCGGAAAATTTGAATGGTACCACAGATGCCATGGGAATTGGGTACATGTCATAAGGTAAATCGTGAAAATCGTTTGGTGGAGTTGGAGTGGTATTACCAAAAGTAGTGTAGCGAGTGTTGCTAATACTTAGGTCGTTGATGCTTGGCTTGTACACCGTAATATCATCGATACACCAAGAATAATAACTTCCTGTAAATAAAAATCTCAGCTTAACATTGGTTTGACCAATTGCTCCTGAAGGGAAACTTGCCGTCTTCCATTCAGCAGCTGCAGTAGGAAAAACGCCTTGTTGAGTCAGCATATCAATCCAAGTTGTACCGTTGTTTATGCTGTATTGAACTTTCAAAATGGCAGCATTATTTCTAAATTGCTGTTGGAAGGTTACCGCTGCACCCGTTACCCCCGTGAGTGCGAAAGAGTTTGTAATGAGCCACGCATTATGGGGCGCAGGAGCTGGGCCTGTTCCGAAACCACCACCGCAAACTGTGCCTGGATCGTCCCAATAATTCGAGTCAAAAATCATGAACCCATTCGACTTGGAAATGGAGGTGAATTGTTGGCTTCCACCTGAACAAGAACCGCGTGATGTTATGTTTGTATTGGGCGTGGTATTCGGTCCTCTATATTCCCAAACACCAAGACTGTTTCCATTGCCGTTTGAACTTGTCCAACCCGAAGGAAGGCCAGTGCTAAAATCCCATGTAAATAATGGTATTCCCAATACTTGGGTGTACCCTTCTTGTGCATAAGAAAATAACACGACCAAAAATAGGGCGGTATAAATTCGTCTAGACATGTATCAAAAATACTGAGAAGTACTTTTACAAACAAGACAAATCTTCGAATGAAACGTCATTCTTTTATTCGTCCAGGATTTGCTCGTATGAAGGATTCCCAATTCTTTGATTTACTACCCAGTAGTGCGGGGTTCTTAGTTTGATAGTAGTGACAAAGGGCCGCTGCAAGTCCGTCAGTTGCATCAAGTTTTTTGGGCATCGTTTCAACTGGAATTTTGAGTGTTTTCTGAAGCATACTTGCAACTTGTTCTTTAGACGCGCTCCCCAATCCGGTAATACTCTGTTTTATTTTCCTTGGGGCGTATTCGTTGACAGTGAGTTTTCGGGAGAGTGCGGCGGCAATGGCCACCCCTTGTGCGCGGCCTAGTTTCAGCATAGATTGAACATTTTTTCCGAAAAAAGGAGCCTCGATAGCTAATTCGTCTGGGTTGTATTTTTCAATGATTTCAATACACGAGTTAAAAATCCTTTCAAGTTTAAGTGCGTGATCTGTGATTTTTTCAAGTCTTAGAACATCCATAGTAATCAATCGGATTTCATTGCCTTTCACGTGTATTAGTCCGTATCCCAAAACAGATGTCCCAGGGTCAATGCCCAAAATAATTCGTTCTTTCATACTCTCACTATCTTCGTTTCTAATCTTTTCGTTTGATCAGAAATAAAGATATGGCTATTTTGATTCCTTTTCGTAATGAAGAGCAGAATCTGGTATCCTTGCTCCAAGATTTGTATGATTTGAATTTTAAAGAGGAGTGTGAATTGATATTCATAAATGATCATTCAACCGATGGCTCTGTTCAAATTATTGAATCACACCCGCTGTTTTCGTTCTTATCACTTTTAGAACTTCCAGCAGAAGTATACGGGAAAAAAAAAGCGTTGGAATGTGGAGTGGAATTCGCTCATTCTTCTGTTTTTTGGAGTATTGATGCCGATGTGAGAGTGAATAAGTTTCAGTTGAATCATTTAAAATTTTGGAAGCAACTTGAATTTGATCTGCTTGTATTACCGGTTTCAATGGGTAATGGCGATGGGCCAGTTGGGAAAATTCAAATGGTCGAATGGCAATTGCTTCAGGCATGGACTTTTCTGTCTTTGGAAGTTGGATTTCCATTGCTTGCTAACGGAGCAAATTTGGTTTTTACAAGGAATTTATTCATTGAACAAGAGGTTAGTCGATTCGGAAATTTAAGTGGCGATGACATGAATATTCTGCATCACGCCTTGACGAGTTCTTCTAAAATTTGCTATCAGAATTTGGAAACGGTTTCGGTACAAATTCATGCTGTTAAAACGTGGTCGGAATTTTTAACACAACGTTGGAGATGGGCAGGAAAAATTAGGCACTACCCTAGATCTGCATTTCATGTTTTTGCAATTTTGTTTTTTGTTTGGAATTTCACGCTTCTTGCGCTAGAAGGACTCGTTTTTTATCATTGGAAGTTCATCATTCCACTTCTCTGTCTTGCAGCGGTTCAACTTGCTTTTGTCTGGAGAAATCAGAAACAAGTAAATGGGAAATTTTCTGCGTGTGATCACCTTGTATTTTCCTTTATTTATCCTGTTATGAGCCTCTTCTTTTTTATAACTTCCAGGTTTATAAATGTGAAATGGAAAGGAAGACATGTAAGTTTGAATCATGTCTCTCAGGCTGGAAAATAGACGTGTTTTTTCAATCCCCGCAAAATTGGGTTTCGGATTTATATGTTTATTAACACTGGTTGCAATTTTAGGAAGTTTAATACGCCCAGACGATAGTCAATTTGCGAATGATCAGCAAGTTGCTTTGGCGCTGAGTAGCCCTGGATTTAATGTGAATTATATTCAGTACAAGGAAACTGAAACACAGTCAAAATTGGAAATGTGGTATTCGGGCGGTCGGCAAATTCCAAAAAAATGGATTCCCATTGAAAGTTATAGAGAAACAGAGGATTCTGTTTTTTGTGTTGTGTATAACAGTGGGAATCAGGTTTTGAGCGAGGCAAAGATGAATTTGGAACAATGGAATAATGGCAATTGGGCAGGAACAAGATCCTTTTTACTTGGGACGGATAAATATGGACGTGATGTCTTGTCAAGACTTATGTCGGGGATCTCCGTCTCGTTGCTTGTGGGCATCATTGCGGTTTTCATTTCATTGCTTGTTGGAGTTCCATTGGGTTTGTTGGCGGGTTATTATAGAGGGAACGTAGATGCAGTGATTCAATTCGGTATTCAGGTTATTTGGTCTATACCAACGCTTTTGTTCGTTATGGCAATTTGTGTGGCCTTCGGAAATCATCTGTGGGTTGTGTTTTTTGGTGTGGGGTTAACCATGTGGGTAGAAGTTGCACGAGTAACACGCGGACAGGTTCTCAGTATTCGAGAGAAGGAATATGTGGCGGCTGCCCAGATTGCCGGCGTATCTCATTTTAGGATTCTATTTTTTCATATTCTTCCAAATGCAAGCGCGCCAATAATTGTGATGTCTGCTAGTAATTTTGCGGCAGCAATACTGATTGAGGCCGGATTGAGTTTTTTAGGACTGGGAATTCAAATGCCACAATCAAGTTGGGGCAATATGATTCGAGAAAGTTATGCTTATATCACCACAGATATGGCTTATCTTGCCGTTGTACCCGGAGTGTGTATCATGTTACTTGTTTTAAGTTTTATGATTATTGGAAATTCACTTCGTGATAAGTTTGATGTAAAATCTGCCTAATCAGATCATGAGGAAATTACTTGGATTCGTTGTTTTATTTTGTTTTGCAACTTGCTATGAGTCATTTGGTCAAGTTGAGAGTTTTCCCATGGGATTTTTGTTTCAACAACAAGCTCAACGTGGTGTGTTGCTGTCTGACTCGCTTTGTTTTCTTAGTACGTATCCATTAATGAAAGAGAAACTTCCGTTGTCAATCATGGAAGGTCAGAAAGCAGATAGTGTGAAAGTTTATCATGATTTAGCTCCTTTTTTTCTTAGGAATAATATGGTTGATTTCAGTTTGAATGACGTGCGTGTGCGGTTGAACTTGATCTATGATTTTTCTGCGGGTAGAGATTTTATTGATACCATTGGCTATTCGAGAGGTGAGAAGTTGTATACAAATCGAAGAGGTGCTTGGTTACAAGTTAATTTTAAAGAGCGAGCTTATGTTGAAAGTGGTTTTTATGAAACACAAGCATTTTTACCGAAGTATCTTCAACGGTTGGCTCAAGAGGATAGTTTAAATATTTTCCCAGGATTTGGAAGAGTAAAACCTTATCGGACAGAAGGTGTGGATTACAACATGGCGTTCTCCGTTTTTCGGGTGAAGATAAAGCCCGATTTTACTGTTGCTTTGGGATATGGAAAGCACAAAGTAGGTAACGGGTATCGGTCACTGCTTTGGTCAGATGGAATGTTCTGTTACCCTTATCTTGAATATGCTTTGCAGAAAGGGAACTTTCGGATTATGCATGTTTGGAGTGTTATGCAGAACATGCGCAGGTTGCCTTTGGGAGATACCCCTGAATCATTATTTGAAAGAAAAGGTGGAAGTTTTTCTATGGTTAGTTACATGCCGAAGCCGTGGCTGGAATTTTCTATTTTCGAATCAACCATTTGGAATCGATATCGAAAGAATGAAATAGGCTCGCCGGACCTATTGTATTATTCTCCCATACCATTATCTGGTTTAACTCAATTTAACTCGAGTAGAAATAAATCTACCGTGGGGTTGGATTTCAATCTGCGTCTAAAAAAGAAAATGCTCTTGTATGGTCAATCTTCTCTGGTTTATTCCAATGAAAATACATTGGCCTGGAATAGTCAATTGGGCATTCAGATTTTTCAATTTTTAGTTCCCAATTTAGATGTGAATATTGAAATGAATCAAATTGCGCCTCATGCTTATAGCCAATCTTTCCAAGTTGCCAATGGTGTGCACATGAATCAAAACATAGGTCATCCCTTGGAAAATTGTAAGGAGAAATTATTGCGGATCTCATACAGGTATTCGCGTTGGATGGTCAATGCTAAATTGAATTTGATTAATCAAGTTGTTGCGAGGTCAATTATTGATGATTTTGAGTATGGAGACCGCAGTTTGTCTCAATGGGAAATTCAGGCTAGCTATTGGTTTAATCCGAAAACAAATTCTCAGATTTTTATTCAGTACGCAGATCGAATTGATGCATATTCATACACGAATGAAGATTTTGGATATCACTCTGCCTGGTTAAGTCTTGGAATACGCTCGAATTTGCATGCGAATTATCAGGATTTTTGATACATTTGAGATAACCAAAATCAATTATTGTGAAAGAAGTAGTGTTGGCCTTTATGAGTGCTTTGATTATTGTTTTGGTGTCCATGCCCATACTCATCAAAGTAGCTAAATTGAAACATCTAGTGGATGAGCCTGGAGACCAACGAAAACTTCATAAAAAGAGTATCCCCACTTTGGGAGGTATACTCATATTTGCTTCAACCATTATAACGTATTGCTTGTGGTTTCCTGCTCATGAAGCGTGGCAATTGGGTGCGAATTACAATCCACTTCAGGCGTTGCATGAATTTAAATTCGTTCTTGCAAGCATGTTTATTTTATTCTTCATCGGGTTGAAGGATGATATCATTGGTCTTGATCCATTGAAAAAGTTAGCGGTGCATTTGTTCATTGGTTTTGTTTTAGTTGTACTTGCAGATATTCGTTTAACAAGTTTTTGGGGTCTGTTTGAAATCAATGAAATTTCATATTTTTTGAGTGTTGCTATTTCAGTTTTTGTGTACGTAGTTACTGTAAATGCGATTAACTTAATTGACGGGGTTGATGGCCTAGCGGGAGGAATTGGATTAATAGGAAGTGCAACATTTGCCTATTGGTTTTACAGAAGTGGAGATCTTCCACTCGCATTATTGGCGGTTGGTCTTGCGGGTTCGTTACTCGGATTTTTAGTTTTTAACTTTCACCCAGCTCGCATTTTCATGGGCGACTCAGGCTCTCTTATTATTGGAGTTACCATGTATGTTCTGGCCATGAAGATGATTGAGTTTCCACCTGCTAAAGTTTCCTTAGTCATGCAAGATGTGAGCAAACCCGTGCTAGCAATGGCTATATTGTCTTATCCACTGATTGATACATTACGTGTCTTTATTATTCGAATTTCAAAAGGAAAATCGCCTTTCAGCGCCGATAAAAATCACATTCATCATCAGCTCTTGCGATTGGGATTGAATCATGCACAAGTTGCATTTGTTTTATACGGTTATACGCTTGGGTTGATTTTGCTTTCATTCCTTATGCCACCGCGTACGCCCAATATCTCTTTCCTCATTGTAGGGTCTGTGGCAATCATACTGGCCTATACACCCTTTATGATAAAAACAAAAAATCAGTGAAAGTAAGGGGAAGCGTATAGCTTTACGGCCTTCTCATCAATGGTTTGATCACTTAAAATAACCAATCGTTCAATTACATTTCGAAATTCTCTGACATTGCCAGACCAAGAGTGTTGCTGCAAGGCTTTCAATGCAGCCGTATTGATTTGTTTTTTTGGTTGTCCGTATTCGGCTGCGATTTGATTTAGGAAGTGTTCAGCAAGTAGCGGAATATCTTCTTTTCGTTCATTCAAACTAGGGACGCGAACTACAATGACAGAAAGGCGGTGGTATAAGTCCTCTCTGAAATTCCCCGCTGCAATTTCCTTTTTGAGGTCCTTATTGGTTGCGGCTAAAATGCGAACATTCACTTTCATGTCTTTTTCGCCACCTACTCGAGTAATTTTGTTTTCCTGCAATGCACGCAGCACTTTTGCCTGAGCGGGAAGAGCCATGTCTCCAATTTCGTCTAAAAATAATGTGCCACCATCGGCAATTTCGAATTTGCCTGGCTTGGTTTTAATTGCAGAAGTAAAGGCGCCTTTTTCATGACCGAACAATTCACTTTCAATCAACTCACTTGGTATAGCAGCACAGTTAACCTCTACAAAGGGTTGAGTATTTCTATTGCTCTTTTCATGGATTTGTCTTGCCACTAATTCTTTTCCGCTTCCATTTCCACCTGTAATTAGCACACGAGCTTCGGTAGGAGCAATGGTATCAATCATTGATGTAATGTCAATAATGGCTTGACTTTCGCCAATGATTGTTGTGCCAACTACTTTGCCTAATTTCTTTTTTAACGATTTCGATTCTTGAACGAGCATTTCATGGGTCATGGCGTTGCGAACCGTTACCAAAATTCGATTTAGATCTAAGGGTTTTTGAACAAAGTCATAGGCTCCTCTTTTCAGCGCCTCAACCGCAGTTTCAATATCTCCGTGGCCTGTCATAATAATGACCGGCACCTGAATCTCTTCTTTTTTTAACTCTGTAAGAAAATCTAACCCATCTTTTTTAGGCATTTTTATGTCGCAAAAAATAGCGTCGTAATTCGATTTTAAAACAGATTTTAAACCAGCATCTCCATCCCCAGCTTCATCAATGGTATAGCCCTCGTATTCTAAAATATCCCTTAGTGCAGCGCGAATACTTGACTCGTCGTCAATAATTAAAATCTTGCTCATAATTGGTTTTGGTTTACGCAAAAATAGCTAATGCATAGAGACGTTAATAAGTTTTGTGTTTAGTTACTAACATACCTGAGGCGTCTGCTGTTGCGAAATTATCTTTGCCCGCATGCAACGTGATTTTTTAAGTGAATTGAATGAAGCGCAACGCGCAGCGGCTTCTCATGTGAATGGAGCATTCATGGTCATTGCAGGCGCGGGGTCAGGAAAGACTCGTGTATTAACGTATCGCATTGCTCATTTAATTCAATTGGGAGTAGATCCTTTTCAAATCTTAGCGTTGACGTTTACCAACAAGGCTGCTCGAGAGATGAAAGATCGAATTGGTAAATTGGTGGGGGAGTCTGCGGCAAGAAGCATTTGGATGGGAACCTTCCACAGTATTTTTGCAAGAATTCTCAGGACCGAAGCTGATCGTATTGGTTATCCGAGAAATTTTTCAATCTACGATACCGCTGATAGTAAAAGTCTCTTGAAGGATATCATAAAAGAGATGGGCCTAGATGATAAAATCTACAAACCTGGAATTGTTCAACATCGTATTTCTTCTGCAAAAAATAGTCTCATTGGCCCCGGTGATTACGGGAATGACATTGATTTGATAAGTGATGATACACAGGCGAAAAGACCTAAGTTAGTTGAAATTTACAAGAAGTATGACGACCGTCTTTTCAGAGCAGGAGCTATGGATTTTGATGACCTACTCTTTAAAACGAATCTCTTGTTTCGCGATTGCCCCGACGTGTTGTATCGCTATCAGCATAAGTTTCATTTCATCATGGTTGATGAGTATCAAGACACCAATTTTTCGCAGTATCTCATTGTAAAAAGTATGTCAGCCGCACATGAGAATTTATGCGTCGTTGGCGATGATGCACAGAGCATATACGCATTCCGTGGTGCGAACATTCAGAATATTTTGAACTTCAAAAATGATTACCCTGATTTTGTGTTGTATAAATTAGAACAGAATTACAGGTCAACCAAGGTTATTGTAGAAGCTGCGAACTCCATTATCCAGAAGAATAAGAATCAAATTAAGAAGAATGTTTGGACTCAGAATGATGAGGGGGCCAAAATTAAAGTTCATCGAGCCGCGACAGATAATGAAGAGGGAATGTTTGTTGCATCTACTGTTTTCAAAATCAACAAGGAGTACGCCGAGAATTATGATCAATTTGCCATATTGTATCGAACAAATGCGCAGTCAAGGGCCATGGAAGAGGCACTCAGAAAATTGAATATTCCGTATCGCATTTACGGGGGAATGAGCTTTTATCAGCGAAAGGAAATCAAGGATTTATTGGCATACTTCAGACTAACGGCAAACCACAATGACGAAGAGGCTTTAAAGCGAGTAATTAATTACCCGGCAAGAGGCATTGGAAAGACATCTATTGAAAAACTTATTGTAGGTGCAGCAGAGAGAAACATTGGTATTTGGGATATGATCCGCCGAAGCGCAGAATTGGCCATGGGAGGAAGTATTGCCAAAAAGCTCTATGAATTTGTAACTATGATTCAGAGTTTTGCCGTTGATTTGAATATAAAGAATGCATACGATTTAGGGATGCACATTGCAGCATCTTCAGGAATGATCAAAGATTTAGGTGATGATCGAACTCCTGAGGGTGTTGCTCGTTTGGATAATATTCAAGAGTTATTGGCCGGATTAAAGGAGTTTTCTGAACGGGAGACATTGACTGGAGAGCCTTTAACGCTCTCTGATTTTTTGATAGATGTTGCTCTGCTTACTGATGCAGATAATGAGACAGAAGAAGATCAGGCAAGCGTGAGTTTAATGACTATACATGCCGCTAAAGGTCTGGAGTTCAAGAATGTTTTTGTTGTCGGTTTAGAAGAAAATTTATTTCCGTCGCAATTATCTATATCAGATTTGGAGGAGCTTGAAGAAGAACGTAGGCTTTTTTATGTGGCATTAACACGGGCGGAAAAAAGAGCTTTTTTAAGTTATGCAAGCACGCGATTTAAATGGGGGCAGTTCACGTACTGTGAGCCAAGTCGGTTTCTTGAAGAGTTAGATCCTTCTTTTTTAGATGTGCAAGATGCCGTGAAATCGAAGCCCACGCCTAGAAGCCAAGTGTCTTTTTCTGATGAACGTTCGAATTTCTATACACAACGAAACGCAGATGTTCGAAATGATCCCGCAAATGCAGGAATACCAAAGGAAACTGTTGTTCCCAGAAATTTGAAAAAGATTGACGACATTTCGGCGCCGAGTGAACCCGTTCAGGGCGATTGGGCATTACCGCATGAAATTGTCATTGGAATAGAAGTGTCACACGAGAAATTTGGAAAGGGAAAGGTGGTGAAATTAGAGGGGGATTCACCCAATGAAAAGGCCACCGTTTTTTTTCCGTCTGAAGGACAAAAAACGCTTCTACTCAAGTTTGCGAAGTTAAAGATAGTTGGGTAGCCCTTCTTTCTCTCTATCTTTGTTTCATAGTACATGACATGCAAAGAAATAGATTCAACAGTGAGGTTTATCCCATGGAAATGAATTCGGCTAGGCCGGAGATTACACTTCCCGAATATGGTCGGAATATTCAAAAAATGGTTCAGTTTGCGCTTACGATCGAGAATCGTGAAGAGCGGGCAAAATGTTGCAAGGCCATCATATCTGTCATGGGGCAGCTGTTTCCTTACTTGCGCGACATGGAAGATTTTAATCATAAACTGTGGGACCATTTGCATATCATGAGTGGATTTCAATTGGATGTTGATTCTCCATATCCAAAGCCCGAACCAAGCCAATTTATCTCAAGACCAAATACAATTCCTTATCCGAAACACGCTCCGAAATTTGGTCATTACGGAAGATATGTAGAAAGTATGATTGCCAAATGTGTGGAAATGGAAGATGGAGAGGAAAAGCAGAATTTTATTCGGGCTATTGCACGACTAATGAAGCAGAATGCCCTGAATTGGAATAGAAATACGGTAACAGATGATGTTGTTTTAAACGACTTGAAATATCTAAGCAACGGAGCTTTGAGTGTGGATGGAATTACTGAAATACATGCCGTTAAGACCATCCAAGGCAATAAGTTTCAAGATTTCGTTGAGGAAGGCTTCAATCGAAACAAAAAGAGAAAAAAGAAAAAATTCAAAAAGAAAAATTTCTAAAAAGCGAGGGCAGCAAAGTTGGCTGAGTGACTATTGAATATGCTGAACCAAATATGGCAATGGTTGTTTATTCTACCCGTAAGGTTTTATCAATGGTTTATTTCGCCATGGTTGGGTTCAAATTGCAGATACACACCAACGTGCAGTCATTACATGATTGAAGCTATACAAAAGTGGGGCGCGTTCAGAGGAGTTTGGATGGGTGTGAAAAGAATAGGTCGTTGTCATCCACGCGGTGGCTTCGGTTATGATCCAGTTCCTAAGAAAGAATTAGAAAATTAGAAAAATAAAAATCATGAAATCGAAAATTATTTTTATTGCATTGATTGGCCTGCTTGCCCTAGAATCATGCAAAAACACAGAGTCTGATGTGCTTCAACAGGCTCGATTAACTCAACAAGGTCTGGTGTCGAAAAAGCAGTCGCTCATGACAGAATTAGACAATCGATACAAGCAAGTTGAGCAGGAAATTGCAGCTGCATCAACAAGTGTATCTCCAGATACAACACATGATATTTCGAGCGAAATTTTATTTATGGAGGAAGAGAAGTCGGCGATTGATGAACTGCGCGACAAGGTAGAGAATTGGGCAATAACAAATATTGTTTTGTTGCCTGAACCAGGTCAACTGAAGAATGATCCTAAATTCAAAGATTTGAAAGATGAGGATTTACTCAAAATGGTAAAAGATCAGGATTCTATTTTTAGTATTCTGAAAAGTGAAATTGAAAATGAATTGCTCCTGTATGAAGATTTCTGAGATGAGACAACGGCCAAGAAGAAATAGAAAAAGTGCATCTATTCGTGCCATGGTACAAGAGACTCGGTTGAGTCTGGATCAACTCATTTACCCATTGTTTCTGGTCGAAGAAGAGAACGCAATTATTCCTATTGTTTCCATGCCAGGAATAAACAGATGGGGCATTGAGACAATGCTGAAAGAGATTACGGAATGTGTTGATTTGGGAATTACGAATTTTATTCTATTTCCAGCTGTAGATGACGCAAAAAAGGATACGTATGCCTCGTACAGCCTAGACAAGGATAATTTCTATTTATCTGCTGCGCGAAGAATAAAAGCTTCCTTTCCGGAGATTACCCTCATTAGTGACGTTGCCATGGATCCATACAGCAGTGATGGACATGACGGATTGGTGATTAACGGTGAAATTGTGAACGATGAAACCTTGCCTATTCTTTGCGCCATGGCCGTTGCGCAGGCCGAGGCAGGATTTGACTTGGTTGGCCCAAGTGATATGATGGATGGGCGAGTTGGAGCAATTCGTGATGCGTTAGATGATGCTGGATACACCCAAATTGGAATTATGGCTTACACGGCCAAATATGCAAGTGCTTTTTATGGTCCTTTCCGAGATGCTTTAGACAGTGCGCCCAAATTGGGCGATAAGAAATCGTATCAAATGAATCCGGCTAATGTGCGTGAATCGTTAATTGAGGCAGAGTTAGATGAAATGGAAGGCGCAGATTTTCTTATGGTGAAACCAGCGCTCTGTTATTTAGATGTGATTCATGTTTTGAAATCGAATTCGAACTTACCCATTGCTGCTTATAATGTGAGTGGGGAATACGCCATGCTGAAAGCTGCAGCAGAACGGGGCTGGATTGATTACAAGAGAGCTATGCCGGAAATGCTATTAAGTATTGCCAGGGCAGGTGCCGATGTTATTTTGACTTACTTTGCTAAAGAATATGCTCAATCGATTTCTGAATCTTAGTTTTATTTTGTTTGTTTCAATTGGGATACATGCGCAATCGCCATACAAGAATATTCCTTTGCCCAAAATTACGGGCAATCAATTCAATTTCGAACCTTGTGAACCAAGTATAGTCATAGATCCTTTGAATGAAAATCATATCCTTGCAGGTGCAATTTTAGATTTGGTTTACGAAAGTTATGATGGTGGAAAGACATGGAAAGTAAATCAGATTAAGAGCGAAAAGCATGGTGTTTACGGTGATCCAACGCTTATCTCTAGTCCCTTTGGTGATCTTTTTTATTTGCACTTAGGTGATCCCAGTCATCAAGGTTGGAAAGGGAAAAGATTATTAGAGTCCATTGTGATTCAGCGCATTTTACCTTCGAAAGAATCTGAGTCAATTCAATTTACTGACGGGGTGGCTATTGGTACAAATCCGCCGAAAGATCAAGACAAACAGTGGGCTTGCACATCACGAGATGGGAAATTTGTTTACGTGACATGGACTGAGTTTGATGCTTATGAAAGTAAATCTCCGAGAGACCACTCCAAGATTTTATTTTCAGCAGGCAATCGAGAAGGTGAATGTTTCTCTAAACCAATTTTGCTCAGCGATGTCATGGGCGGTTGTATGGATGACGACGAAACGACCGAAGGGGCTGTTCCCGCTGCAGGGCTATTGAATCAAGTATATGTGGCGTGGGCCCATCAGGAGAATATTTATTTTAACAAGTCTCTCGATAACGGAAGAACATGGTTGAAGAAGTCAAGGGTTATTCAACAAATTCCAGGAGGATGGAATCAAGAAATTGTGGGAGTTTATCGCGCGAATGGTATGCCTGTTTTGGTATCAGACATTGGAAAATCAAAACATGCTGGTAATTTGTATTTATGTTGGAGTGATTCAAGAGCAAATGATGTAAACGTTTATGTTTCAGTTTCAAGCGATGAAGGTGAAACATGGGGTGAACCTGTGAAGGTGAATCAAGATGCTGGCGGAAGTGAACAGTTTTTCCCTTGGATTGCAGTAGATCAAATAACGGGAAATTTGTATGTGGTCTATTATGATAGAAGAAATTACGTTGATGCCAAAACAGACGTATATCTCTCAACAAGCACAGATGGTGGCAAAACATGGAGCGATGAGCGAATAAGCGAAGCTTCGTTCACACCTAGTACGTATTATTTCTTGGGAGATTACAACAACATAAGCGCTCACAATGGAACTGTTCGTCCCATTTGGACCGTCATGGATGCGCAGGGACGCACCCAAGTTGTAACTGCATTAATTCAAAAATAATTAGAACTCTGCGTTCTTCGGTGTTCTTGGGAAAGGAATAACATCGCGAATGTTGGTCATTCCGGTTACGTACATTACCAAACGTTCAAATCCCAATCCGAATCCGGCATGTTGACACGTTCCAAACTTGCGCGTTTCCAGATACCACCACATGCTTTCTTCAGGAATATTGAATTGCCCACATTTTTCAAGTAAACGATCGTATCTCTCTTCGCGTTGACTACCTCCAATAATTTCACCTATACCAGGGACTAGAATGTCCATGGCTGCAACGGTCTTTTGGTCATCATTTGTGCGCATATAAAAGGCTTTGATAGCTGCGGGGTAATTGGTGAGAATAACAGGTTTTTTAAAATGCTTTTCAACCAAATAGCGCTCATGTTCACTTTGAAGATCAATTCCCCATTCAATGGGATACTTGAATTTTTTCTTTTTGTAATGATTTGAATTGAGCAATATATCTATTGCCTCGGTGTAGGTGATTCTTTCAAAAGTGTTGTTCGCAACGAATTCAAGACGTTCAATCAACGGCGCCGTTTGTCTTTCCTCTATCGGTTTTTGTTTATCTTCAGTTGCTTCTCTTTCCTGCAAGAACTCAAGATCTTCTCTTCCGTTTTCAAGGGCGAAGCGAATGCAGTGTTTTAAGAAATCTTCGGCCAAGTCCATGTTGTCATTCAAATCATTGAACGCTACTTCCGGTTCAATCATCCAAAACTCGGCGAGGTGTCTGCTAGTATTGGAATTTTCTGCTCGAAATGTAGGACCGAAAGTGTAAACCTTACCCAAGGCCAATGCCGCTAGTTCAGCTTCTAGTTGTCCGCTAACGGTTAAGTGGGCATGCTTCCCAAAGAAGTCTTCTTGATAATTGATACTGCCATCTTCATTGCGCGGTGGGTTTTCTAAATCGAAATTAGACACGGTAAACATTTCACCCGCACCCTCGGCGTCACTTCCAGTGATAATTGGACTGTGAATATTCACAAATCCATTTTTGTGGAAGTAATCATGTATGGCGAAACTTAAGAGGTGTCGCAGGCGGAATATTGCGCTAAAGGTTGATGTTCTAAATCTTAAGTGGGCTTTTTCTCTCAGAAAGTCCAAAGAGTGCTTTTTCATTTGAATTGGAAACTCATTTGGGTTGCATTCCCCAAGAATTTCAACTTTTTCCGCAATGAGTTCAACCACCTGTCCTTTGCCCAAACTAGGCTTGAGCACCCCTGTTACTCGAATGCTGGTTCCTGTATGCACGCGCTTGCTATCCAATTCATTTAAACTGTTTGCATCTACTACAATTTGTAAGTTGGAAATGCAAGAGCCATCATTGACTGCAATGAATTGTTCATTTCTGAAAGTGCGCACCCAACCCTGAATGGTGGTCTGGGTGTTATATGCGGGTGATGAAAGGATGGCTTTGATTGTCATTTTCTGAGTTTGAGTTGCAAATATAATTGATGCAAGCGGGTTTAAATTGTATCTTTGAACAGAAGGCAACTTTTTATAGAAGGTTTGCGTCAACCTTATCAAGAACTATGATATTTATGAAGAGAATTAGTTTACTTTTTATCCTCTGTGCTTCTGCAATAGCGGGGATGTCACAACCCGTTGTTAGTTATGTGACAGCCAACCAAGCTGTTCAAACACTATTGGGTCCAGGTGTTCAATTCAGCAACGCTACATTCAATGGAATTAGCACCCAATTGGGTGAAATGACTGGTATGGCAGGAACGAATTTTCAAATCGGTCAAGGTATTGTAATTGGCTGTTCGGATGCCCAAGATGTGGTTCCAAATTATTTCGGTGCAGCTATTACCCCTAACATCAGTGGTGATCCTGACTTGTTGAATGTTGCGAATTCAGTTCCTCCGTTGATTGGACAGTCATTTTTTGTTAGTTCGGTGAATAATATAGCGTCTCTCGAATTTGATTTCGTGGCCATTGGAGATTCTCTTCAATTCAACTACATTTTCGGATCTGATGAATACTTGACGTGGGTGAATTCAACCTACAATGACGTTTTTGCGTTTTTCCTGAGTGGTCCTAATATTACTGGTCCTTATTCAGCACCAGCAGCATTCCCCGGTGGAGCCGTGAATATTGCCATTGTGCCAGAATCGACACCCCCTCTTCCCATTACGATATCCTCTGTTAACAATGTATTGAATTCTGCATACTACATAGATAACCCCGCGCAAGTAGCCGCTCCCATTCAACTGAATGGATTTACAACAAAAATAACAGCCGCCTATGACCTTGTTTGTGGCGAAACATATCATATTCGTTTGGCTATTGCAAATGGTTCTGACCAAGCTCTAAAATCTGACGTAATTATTGAGGCTGGATCGTTCACAACAGGTACGAATGATGCCGGAGTTTCAAGTGTTGTAGTTAACCCTGCACCGAATTTGCCCCCGAATTCAATTCTTGAAGGATGCGTAAACGGTCAAGTGAACTTTACCATGCCGAGCTGTCTGGAGCCCGGAGATACCATTCAGCTCATTTTTGGGGGCACTGCAACGTATGGAGTAGACTATACCACCAATGGAGTGACACAAATAATTGTGGGTCAGACAGCATCCATAGACATTATTCCGCTTCCAGACAATGAAGTTGAACCAACTGAAACCATTATTATTTCAGGTCAATTTATGTGTGATGGAATGTGCGACTCAGTAAGTGTTTCAACTCAAGTAGATCTGCTTGATTATCAGGGAATGGCAGTTCCACAAACGGACGACTTCCTGATTTGTCCGGGTACATCTAATACTGTGAATATTTTGGCGTCGGGTGGATATCCGCCATACAATTATTCATGG
>VGFR01000029.1 GCA_016868835.1 Bacteroidota bacterium
TCATAAAAGAGAAAAGGTTTGAAATTTTCATGTTTGGTGGTTTTACAGATGCAAACTAAATCGCTCAATGTTACCTGAATGTTAACTCAGCGTTTTTATTTCGGGCGCATTCAAAAAATTTCAAAGTCTGACCTAACCAATTCACGCACCTCTATATAGACTGGTTACCCTGAAACACGTTTCACCCAACCTCCATAATCGACTTTCTTAACTTTCTCTTAACACATTCTTCATTATGTCGTAGCATACAATTCAACGCTTGGGTATTGCTTTGCATAAAATTTACAAACCTCTAACAAAAATCTAATGAAACGTTTTCTTGCCTTCGCAATCTTTTGCCTCGCCATTTCTCAAATTTCGGCTCAACTTGAAAAACCCAAAGAATCTAAAAAGTGGTTTGAGAGTATTAGCTTAAGAGGATACACGCAGATTAGGTACAACGGTTTATTTGCTACAAACCCCGATTTGGGATGTGAGCAGTGTGACAAAAGCTGGGGAGGAAACAACGGTTTTTTCATGCGACGTATGCGAATGATTTTCTTCGGACAAATTTCACCACGTGTATATTTCTATTTGCAACCCGATTTCGCAAGTTCGGCATCAAGCTCAGCATTGCACTTCGGTCAAATCCGTGACATGTATTTCGATTTAGGTCTTGACAAGGAGAATGAATTCAGATTGCGCGTTGGTCAAAGTAAAGTTCCATTTGGATTCGAGAACATGCAGTCTTCTCAGAACAGACTTCCACTTGATCGTGCAGATGCATTGAACAGTGCTGTAAGCAATGAACGTGATATGGGTGTATTTTTTTACTGGGCACCAAAGAAAACAAGAGAGTTGTTTTCAAGTCTGGTTCGGGAAGGATTGAAGGGATCTGGTGATTACGGTGTATTTGGTCTTGGCGTATACAATGGCCAAACAGCGAACAAGCCAGAGGCCAACTTAAACAGACACGTTGTAGGAAGAATATCATACCCTTTTGCCGTAAAGAATCAAATTATTGAACTTGGAATTCAAGGATACAAGGGACTATATACGTTTGGATCATCGCAATTAAGCTCCGGCGTGGGTATCAATGAAGATAAAACGTATGCCGATGAGCGCGTTGCGGCAAGCTTAGTTGTTTACCCGAAGCCTTTCGGAATTCAAGCTGAATACAATATTGGAAGAGGACCAGAATTTGATGTGCTTCTTGACTCCATAACTACGCAAAAATTAAGCGGTGGTTATGTAACAGCGAGTTATAAATTTGATTGGAAAGAGCAAACATTCATTCCTTTTACACGATTCCAAAAATACTCAGGAGGAAAAAAACATGAGTTGGATGCTAGAAGTTATGATGTTGAAGAATTCGAGATTGGAATGGAATGGCAACCGGTAAAACAATTTGAATTGGTGGTAATGTACACCATGAGTGAGCGTAGGTATGAAGATTTTGCTAATCAAGACAATAAACAAAAGGGAAATTTAATGCGAATTCAAGCGCAGATTAATTTCTAAATCACTTCACATAAAAAAGGGGCTTGCGCCCCTTTTTTCATTTCAAAAAATTCCGAATCACCTCTTGAATGGCACGTTTGTTCGGATGACATCTGTCCAATTCAAAGTATTCATCATTCCGTAAAACTTCCGTTATTAATTCAAACGATGGAAAATAATCCAGCTCCTTCCATTCTCTTATTTCATAGATGAATTCAATAAGCCTAGACTTGGTTTGCACATTCTCTAGTACTCCCATCCTCCAATGCTTTACAGGAGAAATTGTGAATACAATTCGCAAACTCGGAAAAGCTATATTTAAATTTTCGATCACCCGTTTTCCTTCACTCACCAGATCAGACAACGGTGTTAAAACGCGAACAAAATCTTGTTGAGGTAGGCGCTGGCAATTACCAACTACGCCAAACTCTTGATGTTTCCATGCATGGGCGGTACCTAATGTTATCACCAACGTTTCCGCTTGAGAAAGGGCATGATTTAATTCATGAATACAAGCAGTTATTTTCTGAAGCAGTTGTTGCTTTTCTTGCATGCGAAATTCCTTTCCCGCCTGCAATGACTTCCATACATGCTCATGGTAAACCACTTGCCAAGATTCTTCATTCACCTCCATTTCTGCAGCTTGATTTAACCAATTGAAAATAACTGAAGGATGAAAAAGAGTTCCAAATGGATTACTCATCACCTCGAACCCTTGCTCAATCAATGGCATCTTCAATTCATCTGAAAAGCATGAACCCATGAGAACAATTCCGCCGGGTTGAGGCGCTTTCCAATCATTTAGGAAGTCCACCACGTTGACAAATATTGAATTTCTGATTGCTCTGCCTTTCCGCATTTGAAATGTGATTCAGGACATTGCTGCTTACCATGCAAACCGCACGGTTTGCAAGTCAATTTTTCTTTGGCTTCCCACACCAATTGTTTTTCACTCAACGGACCAAAGCCGAAAGCAGGTGTCGTAGAGCAAAAGAAGGCCGTGACAGGGGCATTCACTGCCGATGCAAAATGCAAAGGACCACTGTCATTCACAAAATTCATGGAGGCTTTTTGCATGAGTGCTGCCGACTCTAAAAAATTCAACTGACCCGCTAAATTTGTGATATTCGAGCAGTCTTGAACCAACGATTCACAAATCGCATAATCGCCCTTTCCACCTAAAATATACACTTGATAATGATGAGATAATTCTTTTGTAAGTTTTCGGAACTGATCTAAGGGCCATTGCTTCGTAAACCAAACGGAAGCAGGTGCAACACAAACGTATGGTGTCTGAGTATATGTCTCTATTCGCTTCCAACTCGTCTCAGTCGGATAAAGCTTTGGCTTCGCCAACGCAACCTGCCACTCTTTTATGATCGAAGCATTTCTCTCAATCTCATGCATATTCGAATGAAGATTGTGGCTTGTTTTGTAATCATAACAAAACGACCACGGATTTTGAGAGAATCCTAATTTTTTCTTTGCTCCGCTGAAACATGTGATGAATCCACTTGAAGCAAATCGCTGCAGATTTATAACAACATCAAACTTCTCCTTTCGAATCTCACAAGTGAGTTTGAAAAGATTTCTGATTTTTTTTTCTTGCTTGTTCCAAACCCAAACCTTCTGAATGTTGGGATTGTTTTCCAAAAGTCCTTCATTCCCTTTTCGAACCAAATAATGCACCTCAATGTGATTGAGATGCGATAAGGATTCAGCAAGTGCCGATGCCAGCACAACATCACCTATAAAGGCCGTTTGGATAATTAGAAATTTCATTACACAGCAACATTATACTCACGCAACGCCTGATTTAAAGACGTTTTTAGGTCAGTACTTGGTTTTCGTTTCCCAATAATTAAAGCACATGGTACTTGAAATTCACCCGCAGGAAATTGTTTGGAATAACTTCCAGGAATAACTACTGATCGCTCTGGTACCTCGCCCACATAAATTACAGGTTCTGCACCTGTAACATCAACAATTTTCGTTGATTGTGTTAGCACCACATTGGCACCGAGAACGGCCTCTTTCTTTACCCGAACACCTTCAACCACAATACAACGTGAGCCAATAAAGCAATCGTCTTCAATAATAACGGGTGATGCTTGAACGGGTTCCAATACACCGCCAATACCCACACCTCCAGAAAGGTGAACATTCTTCCCGATTTGCGCACATGAACCAACAGTAGCCCAAGTGTCTACCATGGTACCCGCACCTACATAAGCCCCAATATTTACATATGATGGCATTAAAATAACTCCACTTTCAAGATACGCACCATAACGTGCAACTGCATGGGGAACCACACGAACTCCCTGGGCGGAATATTCTTTTTTCAACGCCATTTTATCATGAAACTCAAATGGTCCCAACTCTATGGTTTGCATTTTTTGAATTGGAAAATAGAGAATAACCGCCTTCTTCACCCAATCATTTACTTTCCAATCGCCGTCTGATGTGGGCTCGGCTACGCGAAGTTTACCTTTATCCAAGCCTTCTATGATTTCTTTAATGGCGTTTTGAGATGGTTCGCTCGACAATAAGTCTCTTTTATTCCAGGTGTTCTCTATGATTTCAATCAAGTGGTTCATTTCCTTTCTTATTTTCGTCAAAAATACACATGAAGCAGGGAAAAGCACTTGGAATTGATTTCGGAGAGAAAAGAACAGGCCTTGCCATTACCGACTCCCTGCGAATCATTGCTTCGCCGCTTGAAACAGTTGATACATTGAATTTAAAAGATAGAGTCAAACAATTGGTTTTAACTGAAAAGATAACAACCATTGTTTTGGGAGAAACTTTTCATGCAGACGGATCATTGTCTACAATTGGAGAAAAACAACGCGAATTTCAACTGTGGTTGGAAAAAAATTTACCTGGTACCGAGGTTGTTCGTATAGATGAGCGCAATTCAAGTAAAGAGGCTCAACAAGCCTTGATTTTTGGAGGGATGAAAAAAATGCAGAGACAAAAAAAAGAGAATCTAGATAAAGTAAGTGCTGCCATTATTCTACAGCGCTTTCTGGACTTATACCACCAGTAATTCTTGAAGATCTTCAGGAGAGTGACTACACATGATGCTTTTTAATTCTTTCAGGTCGAAATAAAACGACGCTTCCAACAAAGTTAACTCTCGCTCTTGTGGCTTTCCATTGGGTAATAGGAATTGATTTATTTGATTCAATTTAATAAAGGCATTTTCCTCTCTTTTCTGTATAGCCTTATTTATTTTCCCTTCAATTTGTTGCCATTGCTGCAACTGCTTTTTTAATTCTGCGCGAAGCCAAGGCTCTAGCGTTGTATCAATTTCTTTGGCCTTATCAATCATCTGTTCCATAACACCCTCTGCATTCATTTGAATTTCTGCGGTAGTAAACTTACCCAATGCACTGAGCATTTGGTCCTTTACCTTTTGAGGCTGCAATTGAAGTTCTTTCCAATTCAACTGATGCTTCTGCATAAACTCAAAATCACGCTTTTTAATGAGAGTTGCTGAATTACGGTGTATCAATTTCGGGAAGTCTAAGCCTGCTTCATGAAACGCTTCTTCTAGTTGAATCCAATATGCCAATTCGCCCGGACCACCAATATAAGCAGCGTTGGGCAGTATAGACTCTTGATACATGGGACGACAGAGCACATTGGGGCTGATTATAGTTAGATTTGACTTCAGCTGTTCGAGCGAATAGTGCTGATGAGGTGTTACAGTTCGAAATTCATTTCCAACATGCTCCAATCGCTCGCGATTTCCATCCTGAATAAGAAATAAATTGCAACTTCTCGGATTTATTGCCGGCTCGAACCCTTTCAATTTCAACTTTTCATTTTGCCTTTCTACTGCCTCATGAATAAATAATGTTTGCAATTCCTTTTCAAAAAGGGGCCTTGCCAATTCTTTTAATTCAGCGCTGTTCGCATCAATACAAATCAATCCATCATCACCAAAAACAGCATTTACCCAATATCGCATTGCATCGGCATTTCTTTCATATCTGGAATAGGCACTCTTCAACAAATCCATGAATTCATTCGATTGTCCTTTCAATTCGTTCAACCAATCTCTGAAGTAATGCGTTGGAAAGTCTCCGGCCATGCCACATGCTTCAACACCCAAATGAATGTGTTCTCCCTTAAAATAAAATTCACTTATTTCCTTCAAATCATGGTCTTCACTTGCCATCCAAAAAACAGGTATGTATCGAATACCTTTTTGTTTCTTGTTTAACTCGCTTGCGTACGCAATAGCAGAACTTATTTTATAAAATAAAAAAAGAGGACCACCGGCCAAACACAATTGATGTCCGGTTACTATGGTCATAGAATTCCCTTCTCTAAGTGCCTCTATGTTTTCTTTAACGGGTATTGAAATCTCGAATCCCTTGTATTGTTGTGTTAACGCCTGAACAAGCGCATCTCTTTTCTCAGTTGAGAATGAGATTTCACTTTTGAATTCTTGATTTTTAGAATGGATCGAAGCAAAAAAATCTTGTAGCGCTGGTGGTAGTGAGATTAATTTTTTTTGCTGAATCTTCATGCCACGAAATTAACGCAAGAGATTGACAAATCCCTGTTTCGTTTTCATTTCGCTACCCTGGATATTTGAGGTATATTCCAGTATCCAAACATAAGTACCTGTTGGTGCTTCGCCTTTGGAATTCATTCCGTCCCACGCATATCCTTGTTTACTAGAATCGAACAGAACCTCTCCCCATCTATTCATAACCTTGAGTGAATGGAAAAATACCTGATTCCCGATTGGAGTAAAATTATCATTCTGTCCATCGTTATTTGGTGAAAATGAATTCGGAACAAAAACCTCACCCGGCTTAAGCTCATCAATAATTCTTCCTGTATCAGTGAAATCAGGTTTTATATCATCATTGAAAGGAGTAATAACTACATCATCAAAAAAATAATATGCCAATTCAGGCGCGGTCCCTGAACGAACACTTGTTTCCCTTGATGCATTATTTCCAAAAACACCAATAGTCATACAACGAATAGCGGTAGTTGGTGTAAATACAAATGAAATCTGTTTCCATTGTGAAGAAAACCAAACGGTATCAATTTTGAATTGCGGCTCAAATAACAAGGGCCAATTTTGAGTCTGTTGAACGGGGTATTCAGAGAAATAAAAACCCAAATCGCTCGTGGCCAACCCACTTGTACTAACTGCGGTTGGTGTGCCATTCGCGACAAATAAAGACACTTTGTATTTTTTACCAGACTCTAGTGGAGTTTCAAATGTTTGTTGGAGATATGTTCGATTCGATGAGTTTACCTTACCACACAAGGCCAAACCAACAAATGACTTTTGTGAATATGCATTAACAATGCCGTATGGGGTTTCAGGCCAATCACAACACGAGCCTGCATCGGAGCTATAATAATCCACTGTTGAAACTGAACTCTGCGCGTTGCTCCAATGCAACAAAGCCTGCTGATCTCCAAGTGAAATAGGAATGGAATTTCGCAGCTCAAAATTACCATTTCGCAGTTGAGCTTGCGAAAGAGCCGTTGTAAATAACGCCGTGCAGATGATGAATAGGTTTCTCATGTTTCGAAGATACTGAAGTTATTAGTCCTTCCATTTTCCAATAGACCAACGCAGACCAAATTCAATACTTCGTGTATTGAATGTAGCCCTAGTATTGCCTGCATGTTCCGAGGCTAGTGGTGGAAATTGGAAGTTCATTCCCGCATGGCAATGAAGCTGCTTCGACAATCTTCTTTCAAGTCCTAATTTAATTTGAATGCTGCCCAATACATCGGTTTTGTTCTGAATTATGGCGTTTAGAAACTGTCCATTTTCATTCAAAAAAGATTGTATCATGGGTGCTTCAACGGAATGCCTTTGAAAATAAATAGTAGGCGAAATTTGACCAAATGCTCTCCAGTTTTGACGTTGGGAATAGGCGTTAACATAAAATCTAAAATGCAATGGAATGGCCCATTGCTGAATTTGCCATTGATTTAATGTCGTGTTCAACTGTAAAGTATCTGTTTCGTAGGCACCCGGCTGAATTTCTACTTGAACCACCTGATTCACTTCTTGATTATCGCTTAGAAAAAATGTTAGTGAATTCTCCGCGTTATAAGGATTCACGGAATACAGTTGAGCATTGAATTGATAATAATCTAGACCCAGTCCAACGTGCACGTGCTTATGAAGTTGGGTGAAAAAGGAAAGTCGAGCTCCAAATCCAAAGCTATTCTGTTTCTCTTTGGTAAATTTCTGTAGTGAAAAAAAATTCTCGTCAGGAGCATAAGACCAATTGGTTTTCACATTCGATCCGAATCCAACACACTCCATTGCCCAAGGCATGGGATCTCTCGATTTTTTGTAGTCCATTTGTTTGGCATGAATTAAACTGTCAGCCCCACCTCTAGAACGCTCTTCAATATAGATGACTTCACCGTCTATGATTAAGGTATCATTCAAAAGAGCTATAGCCCAACATGGTTGAGCTATAACAATTAAACCAAACAAAATAAACCGTTGAAGCATGTGCTTCTACCTTAACTAATTATGAAAAGTACTTATCGTGAATTTCTTCCCTTTGGGTTTCTTCTCAACTTTATTGAGATCAGGTAATGAAGCTTTCGAAATTTCGGTTGTTTGTGAAATTTGAGTTTTCACTGTTTCATCTGTAGCGTTCGAATGAACCTCGCTTAACTCGGGAATTTCAGGTGTTCCGCCGCAGGTGATTACTTCCTCGACAACAGGTTTCACATTTTGTGAATTTGATGCTTGTTGTCTCGTCTGAGAGCGACCACTCTTGTCGGAAATTAATTCGCTTTTTTCAATGGAAATGTAATCGGAGTTCTGCGAAATACTTGGATTTGCCGCGGGAGCAGAAACAACAACAGCTACATTTGCATTTTCCGCGCTCGATGTCACATCATTGCTCATGGAAAAGAGCATTGCCGAGAGACAGCCACCAGCAATGGCCGCAGCAACATATACATTGAGATAAGTTAACGAGAACTTCCAAAAAGACTTCTGATCTTTTTTGACCGCATTCATAACTCGGGCCTCCATGTGCATGGGAACCTCGGGTTGAAACCCCCTAAAATTCTCACCTAGCTGATTCAATAAATTTTCCATAATACTCTTCCTTTTTTATTCTTTGCCTACTTAAATTCAATAATGCGTTTTGTAAGTGTACTTTCGCTCTTGAGAGCTGTGATTTTGATGTATTCGCATCTATACCCAGCATGTCTGCAATTTCTTTATGCTTGTAACCTTCAACTACATACAAATTAAAAACTGTTCTATATCCGTCGGGAAGTGCTTGAATACAATTCAACATTTCCTCCATGGTATATTCCGCTGCCATTTGATCGAACGATTGATCGCTCAAATGCCACTGTTCCTCTACTTGAGCGTCATACTTCCCCTTTAACCCCTTTCTATATTGTGTAATAGCTGTATTTACGGCCACCCTTCTCACCCACCCCTCTAAACTTCCGGCACCTTGATAATCTTTCAGATATTTAAACACTTTAATGAAAGCCTCTTGCATGGTGTCTTCAGCCTCCATAGGATTTTTGGCATATCTTAAACAAATACCATAGACCGTAGAAGCAAAACGTTTGTAGAACATTCGCTGTGCCCGGCTATTGCCTTTGATACAATCTTGTATGAGTTGATTTTCCGACATGCACAATAAAGACACCATGAAAAAAGAAAGGGTTGCAAGTAAAGATAAAAAATTATTGATAACGATACACCCCTTCGCCACGCTGCTTGGTAAGCATGCGATAATCTAGAAAGTAATTTAAACGCACCGATACTGAGTTAGCAAAAGGTAAATCAATTAAGCCATTCACGTCATCAAGTAAACCCGAAGGAATGAAATTGTCTTCGTGCACAATGGCATATTTCCATGCAAAAATGAGCTCAGATCCTGGTCTGAAGATCCATTTGTAAAACAGATCTATGGTGAATGAATTGAAATTGCGATTCACCAAATCATTCTTCCCTGTTTCGGAATTGAATGCAGAGAAATTTGACTGACTGAGGCTTCCATCGTCATTCAAATCAAAAAACTGCTTGTAGTCTGAATACCCCCAATAATGACGGAAACGAACATTCATTGAGTTTACGGGATTCCAGGCAAAAGAGGCAGTAAGCACATTGGTGTGCGATATCACGTCACGTCTTCCAAATACAGGATTAGCTCCATTAAATGTTGCAAAACCTAAATCAGAAAAATGAGCTTGTTTGCTGTATATATAAATAAACATCCATTTATCATTTAATCTAAGGCGAGGAGAAATGCGGTAATTTCTGACCACACGTCCATCATTTTCGTAATCCGTAAAACCGCATCCAGCATCTAGGGCCAATTTTTTTCGGTAATCACTACTTATGAACCCTCCAAATCTTGCATAGGTATAGGTTTGAAACATTTCACCATCTACTCGAGGTTCGAAATAATCAAAACCCCGTGTAGGTTGGGCGTCGAAATTTAAATTGATGTACAAAAATCGTTTTGTAATGGCCGAAACTTCGCCTTCAAGATAGTTTTGCGTGAAGCTTCTTGGTGCATACAAATAAGATCGGTTCATGGATAAACTGGTCCAAGCTTTGTTGAATTTCCAGAAGGGTTGGTACCAATTGTATCCAACAGTAGCGTTGTACACTTGTTCGTTGTTGGCTTGTAGAAAACCCAAATCATTGGGGTCATAGGTATCTGTTTCAGTGTAATGTGACACTTGAAACGTGAAATTACCACTGATTTTTGCAAGACTCAACTCTCCCATGTACCCTTTTTTGTCATACGGTGTATTTCCGTTTGCGTCTAATCCCCATTTCAAAGATTGATTACCATGAAAATGGAGCTCGTACGAATTCAATTTGTTTTTCAACGATGCTTCAACAGAGGTAACATTCGCATCATATGCTTGTCCGGCTCGTGAAACATTCGTATTTGTGAATGAAATAAATGAATTATTAGGTAAATTCTGATCAATGACAACCACATTCGAATTCGTGAAGGGATTGGTTTGAACGCTACGTTTTTTGCCAGTGAGTGTATCTGTAATTTCCGCAAATGCCTCGGAAGCAAAACTATTCAAGAAACCAATGGCCAAACCGTTCACATTTCTTCCACCCAATTTTATACTATTCAAAACCTGTTGTTTGTCTGGATTGGCGGTTACAACCTCATGCGTTGCTAGTTCGCTGTATGCAAGTCCATAACCAAATGGCATGTCTCCAATTCTTCGAGAATAAAATATTTCACCTCTTTGATATAATTCAAGACCTTCATTGAAAAACGGTCGGTTGTCTTGAAATTGAATTTCGAATGGCGTAAGATTCAAAATTAACTGGTCTGAAATGGTTTGTCCGAAATCTGGAATCAACGTTGCATCTAACGTGTAGGCATCTGACAAACCGATCTTTAAATCCATACCGCCATTGTAAGAAAATGACGTTTGTTTAGATGTGTTGTTCAAGGCGTATCCTGAGAGGTATGGAAAAAAGAAAATACGTTTCGGGGCATCAATATTGGCAATACCTTGAAGCTCTCCCATTTGCGCTAAATAACCAGGGCCATTCGGTTTTATTTCATTCCAATACCCTTGATTTCGAATTCTACGAATTTCGCGGAAATAGTTAAAGTCCCAGGTATGCACCTCCCTCTCAGCAAATCGAAGTGCTGCAAATGGAATAACAAACTCAGCAATCCATCCATTTTGCTGAATACTGGTCTTGCAGTTCCATACTGCATTCCAACTCACGTCTTCACTGGTTGTTTGTCTAGCATCGAATTGCTCCCCTGTTGGTGATACCGCAAAGGTGTATCCCGTTACACCATCTTGATAACAATTCAAAGTAAAGCCTACATAATCTGAATTACCATCTCCATCTCGTCCAGATAACTGCTTTAAAAGGCTATCTGGGTGTGGATCATAGGCATAGATAGCCACATAAAGGGCCTCATTGGTATATACTACCTGTGCCTCTGTTTCAAATGGCATAGGCTTGCCGGGATTTGGGCTCAGACAGTTCAGCCCTTTAGCCTTGGGAGCTATTTGCCAGCAGGCATCATTAAGAAGCCCGTCTATTTTAGGTGCCTGAGAAGCACGCAAAGCTTCAAGTGACTTCACTTGACCATGCAAGTTAGAAATCACAGTAAACAAAAGCAGGTGTAAAGAGGCTACTCGAAACATGGCGCGAAGTTACTTGATGTTTCCAACAAATGATTTCAAACAATAAACATTCTTCAACGTAATATGTTTTCGTGATTGCCGCTTTACCTTTGACACCGCAAATGAAACTGACACTTCGCCTCTCGCTTTTAATTCTCTCATTCGGATTATTCGCACCCATTTTATATGCTCAAGAATATACCATCTCTGGTGAAGTTCGTGATGAAGCGAATGGAGAAAGTATGATTGGTGTGATTGTCATTGACTTAGCAACAAATAAAGGTACTGTAACGAATACCTATGGTTATTACAGCCTTACATTACCTCAAGGAAAACATCAAATTGAATATCGTAGTATTGGATATGAAGTATTCTCGCAAGAATTTGCAAATCTCAATTCAAATGCACGAATAAATATAGAATTACAACCGGGCACTCGTGACATGCGTGTCATTGACGTAATTGGAGATAAGAAAGAGAATGTGAATAGCACCGACATGGGAAGAATTGAAATTCCCATCGATCAAATCAAAAAAATACCTGTCATCTTTGGTGAGGTGGACGTTTTAAAAACAATTACGCTTTTACCCGGTGTGCGTAGCTCAGGTGAAGGCAATGCAGGTTTTTATGTTCGTGGTGGTGGAGCAGATCAAAACCTGGTTTTATTAGACAATACTCCAGTGTACAATGCAAGTCATTTATTTGGATTCTTCAGTGTGTTCAACGCAGATGCAGTAAAAAACATTGAAATTACCAAAGGGGGTGTTCCTGCCCAATATGGTGGTAGGTTATCTTCTGTGCTTGATATTAATTTAAAAGAAGGAAACAGCAAATCGGTTCACGGAGCTGGTGGAATTGGGTCAATCTCCAGTCGATTCACCGTGGAAGGTCCTATAAAAAAAGATACATCCTCATTCATTATTTCGGGGCGAAGAACCTACGTAGATATCTTGCTGAAGGCAGCGGCAAAAAACAATCCGAATTTAAATTTAGATGGTACAGGCTATTACTTCTATGATCTGAACACCAAATTTAACTACCGACTGAGTGAGCATGATCAAATTTTTGTCAGTGCATATTTGGGTAGAGATGTCTTTAATTTTTCAAGTGCCCAAGGTGGATTTTCGACTAAAATTCCATGGGGAAATGCCACTGCCACGCTTCGTTACAAAAGATCGGCCCGAGAAAAACTTTTCTGGAATGCTATTCTCCACTTTACAGATTACAAATTTCAATTTGAAGGTCAGCAAGAATCTTTCACATTCGGTTTAAAAAGTGGAATACGAGACTATGGTGGGAAAATTCAATGGAGCTACTTCCCGAATGAATTGCATAGAATTAAATTTGGAACTGACTATACCTTCCACACATTTACACCAAACAACACGTATGCAACCAGTGGCGATGTGAACTTCGATCTTGGTCCGCAAATGAAACTGTATTCGCATGATGTGGCTGCTTATTTCACAGACGAATTCGATATCAATGAGAAATGGAGAATACATGCGGGACTTCGAATTCCTCTATTCATACATGTTGGTCCATTCACAAGATACACCTACCTCTCGTCAACTTCAGCCGTAGGAAGTGCAACAACCACAACCGCTACAGAATATGGAAAAGGAGAAAAAGTATCACAATACGTGGGCTTGGAACCGAGAATCAATGCGCGATACGAAATAGACAATTCGTCCAGTTTCAAATTTGGACTAACGCGCAATCTTCAATTCATTCACTTAACAAGTTTATCCCCATCTTCCCTACCTACAGACGTTTGGCTACCAAGCACGGATCGTTTAAAACCACAAATTGCATCGCAAGCAAGCGCCGGATATTTCAGAAATTTCTTGAATGATAAATGGGAATCAAGTGTTGAAGTGTACTACAAAAATATGCGTAATCAGAGCGAATACAAAGAAGGAAGTAGTCCCGACCAAACCGTTGGTGATAACATAGACAATTTGCTTGTATTCGGTAGAGGATATTCTTATGGTGCCGAATTTTTCCTCAAACGCAGAACAGGGAAATTAACCGGATGGATTGGCTACACATGGGCAAAAACAATGCGTGTGTTCGAAACCATTAATGAAGGAAGAGCTTTTCCAACACGTTGGGATCGTCGACATGATGCCAATTTGGTTTTGACTTACCAATTGAATGACAGAGTTGACTTCGGTTTTGTGTTCGTCTATGCCACTGGTAATGCAATTACTCTTCCTGTTGCAAGGTATTTCTTTGAAGGAAACATTGTAGACATTTACGGTGAGCGAAATAGCTTTCGCATGGCGCCTTATCACAGAGCTGATTTCAGCGTTAATGTTAAAGGAAAAGCAACCAGAACAAAATATGATGCCTTAACGAACACGGAAATAATTGAAAAGAAAAAATTCATTAGCAGCTGGAATTTTTCGGTCTATAATTTTTACAACCGTATGAATCCGTATTTCATTTATTTCGGTGCAGAACAAGTCAACGGTGGATTCCAAATTACGGCAAGACAAGTTAGTTTATTTCCAATCTTACCAAGTGTAACTTGGAACTTTGAATTTTAAATTGTGAAATCACTCAGACATATAAATCCCCTCTTTTGGAAGTATAAAACCAGAATTTTTAGTGGATTTATATTTATCGTTCTCTCGAATTTTTTCATGGTATACGCTCCGGCCATTGTAGGTCAGGGTATTGACTTTTTAACCAACGCCCTGCTGTACGCGCAGCAAAAAAATGATTCACTTGAAGTACCACTATTACTTCAACGTATTTACCCCATTTTAGGGTGGGACACGGCCATTCCATCACAAACAAGTATTCACCTCAGTTCATGGGTCATTCGCATGGCCACTTCGCTTGCAATACTTTATTTTCTATTTTATTTTATTAAAGGTATATTTCTGTTTTATCAACGACAGACCATCATAGTCATGTCTCGTCACATGGAATTCGATTTGAAAAACGAAATTTACAATCACTATCAAAACCAAGATACAAGCTTCTTCAAAACGAACCGCACCGGTGATCTCATGAATAGAATTAGTGAAGATGTAAGTCGCGTCCGAATGTACATAGGACCTGCAGTCATGTATACAATGAATCTGATAGTATTATTTGTGATGTGTTTGTATACCATGTTTCACATAAGTCCAAAACTGAGTCTTTACACGCTACTGCCCATGCCTTTTATGATGGTAGGAATTTTTCTAGTCAGTAGAGGAATCAACAAACGCACGGAACAAGTGCAAGCCGATCAGAGTATACTCTCTACCACTGTTCAGGAAAGCATGAGTGGTATTCGCGTGTTGAAGGGGCTTCATTTAGAAAATCACTTCGTTTCTTTTTTTACACATCAAAGTGAATCGTATCGAAACAAGCAGTTGCGTTTGGTTCGCATGGATAGTCTTTTTGCTCCGGTCATTGGTCTATTGGTTGGAATTAGTACCATGTTCACACTGTATGTTGGTGCTTTAGAGGTACAAGCCGGAAATATTTCTTACGGAGTTATTGTTCAATTTGTCTTCTATGTTAATCTACTTACGTGGCCATTTGCTAGTGTAGGCTGGGTTACCAGTTTAGTCATGAAGGCGGAAGCTAGTATGACCAGAATACTGGAATTTTTAAACCGGAAGTCTAGGGTTACCAATGGACATATGACCATAAGCACTATTGAAAAAATTCAATTCAATGAAGTTCACTTCATTTATCCGGAAACTCAAGTCAATGCAATTTCAAATTTCAATTGCACCATTCATGCAGGAGAAACTGCAGCATTTATTGGAGCAACTGGATCGGGAAAATCGTCGATTGTTCAACTTTTGACTCGCATGTACCTCACGAATCAAGGGCGTATTTTGATCAACGGCATACCCATGGAATCCATAGATGAAAATAGCTTCAGAGATAAAATTCGCGCAGTACCTCAAGATGTCTTTTTGTTTTCTGATAGTATTCTGAGCAATGTTAAATTCGGGAAACCTGATGCCACTCTGCAAGAGGTTCAAGCTGCATGCAAAATGGCAGATTTACATTCCACAATTATGGAATTTCCGGACCAATATGAAACCATGCTAGGCGAGCGAGGAATAAATTTAAGTGGTGGACAAAAGCAACGACTTTCCATTGCACGCGCGCTGATTGGTAATCCTGAAATTCTCATTTTAGATGATTGCTTAAGTGCCGTTGACACACAGACGGAAGAACGCATTTTAGAAGCAATTAAGGAAGTGAGAGTGGGCAAAACCAACATCATTGTCTCGCATCGTATCTCTGGAATTCAACACGCGAATCAAATTCATGTCATTCATGAAGGCACTACCATTGAATCAGGCACACACAATGAACTCATAGAAAGAAAAGGAGAATACGCTCGGCTCTTCCAACAACAGCAAGTTCAACCGAACTAAATAACCTTTGGGTTGTTTTAATACTATGAATATTTTAATTACAGGAGGAAGCGGATTCATTGGTTCACATCTGATAGAATCGCTTTTGTCTAAAGGTCACAGCATAACAAACTTAACCACAAAAGAAAACCTCCCAAAGACCGACAGTATTCGAAACGTTTATTGGAATGCCCATGAAGGAAAATCGAATTTGGACTTGAACGAAAACTTCGACGGTATCATCCATTTAGCGGGCTTCAGTGTTTCGAACAAATGGAATAAAAAAAACAAAGCACTCATGGTTTCAAGCCGACTAGAAAGCACCACTTTTTTAGTTGAACTTCTTAAGAAAATGAAAACGAAACCCA
>VGFR01000030.1 GCA_016868835.1 Bacteroidota bacterium
ACTAATACCCGATTTTGCGGGCAAATGGGAGAATTTGCAACGCATCATTGACGTAGCTCCTGAAATAGTTTCTCATAATTTAGAGACGGTTCGAAGGTTGACCAAACAAGTACGAATTCAAGCCAAATACGACCGATCTCTGGAGTTGTTGTTCCGACTCAAAAAAGGAGGAATGAGAACGAAAAGCGGTGTTATGCTTGGTCTGGGTGAAACAAGGAATGAGGTGATTGAAACCATGGAAGATTTACGACAAGTACAGGTAGATATTTTAACCTTGGGTCAATACCTACAGCCCACTCGAAAGCATCTCCCTGTTACCGAGTTCATTACGCCAGAGCAGTTCAACGAATACGCTGCAATTGGCAAAGAAATGGGGTTCCGATTTGTTGAATCGGGTCCATTGGTTCGCTCGTCATACCATGCTGAAAAGCATTTGTTTGATTGAGTGGTTTAAAAAAGAAAAAAAAGTGCGAAAAAGGTTGCAAAACTTTGTTGTTAAAGCTTTTTGTACTTTATCTTGCGTCATATTGTAAAATCATGCTTAAACTGCGTTTATGAAATTAAAAAGTTTACTTTATTCTTCTGGGTTTGTAGCCACTGCAGTGTTGTCTTTGACCGCTGTAAACATGTTTAACAACCGAGCAACGTTTGCACCACGTGAGTCCAATGGTGGTTTGTACAACCAGTCTGTGGAGCTCATGAAAAAGATGCGTGGAAACCTGACCACTGGCAATTTTGAAGTAAGTGATGTGACAGAAATGACACTCGCCGTAAATGACTTTGATCGCAATCAAAGTGCAGACAGGGTTGATATGAGTTGGTGGGAAATGGGTCCAGATAACATCGGCGGTCGTACACGTGCCATATTAGCCTACACCAATGACGTAGTATTCGCTGGTTCTGTAACCGGTGGATTATACAAATCAACCAACGGAGGAAACAACTGGTCTCGAGTGGAATCTCTAGATTCGTTTGGAAAGGTCATGGCCATTTCTAGCATTGATGCTACTGAAGATGGTACCATTTACGTAGCTACAGGAAGTCAATTTGAATCCGGTTTTGATGGAAGTGGAGCAAGCGGTTCTATTGGATGCGGAATGTTCAGATCAACTGACCAAGGTGCAAGTTGGGAATTGGTTCCTGGAACTGATCCTGCAGATTTGAATGCAGGTGACAACTGGGCGTATATCAACGATATCAGTGCTGATGCTAACGTAGCGAATCGTATCTGGATTGCAGGTGCAGATGGAGTAGGTTACTGGGAGCCAGGTATGACCTCTCCAAATATGTCAGTTTCAGGTATTCCGAATACAGGAGGACATGATATTGAATGGTCACAAGATGGTACTGTTTGTTATGTGGGTGTTTCTAACGGACGTGTTTATCGTTCAACCGACGGAGGAACTTCATTTGCACAAGTGGGTGCATCACAGGGTTTGTCAAACAAGCAACGCGTTCGTTTAGCCATTTCTCGAGATGATTCAAACGTTGCATATGTATTGTATGCCGCAGGCGGTCAGATGGGTGGTCTTTATTATACAAGCGATAAAGGTGACAACTGGGAAGTAAAATGGCCAACAGGTATTGATAATTTGTACTCGGTATTTGGTGACAATGGACAAGCGTATTACGATTTAGCTTTGGGTATCAAACCAGGTGAGCCAGGAATTTGCTGGGTAGGTGGTGTTACACTTTGGAAGGCCGGAGCAAATACACAACCTGAGCAAATTGCTGCAAACTTCGACTTTGGTTCTTCTCAATATTATGTTCACTCAGATATTCACACGTTTGAAATTGCTCCGAATGGAGATTGGTATATCGGTTGCGACGGTGGAGTATTCAAGTCCGTAGACGGCGGAAACACCTTTGCCTCCATGAACAGAGGTTACAACGTTACGCAGTTTTATGGTATAGCTCACGGTGGCGGTTATGCTGCTATGGGCGGTACTCAGGACAATGGAACCATTCTTATTCCAGGTATGGAAGGTCCATTTGATGTGATCTCTTGGCAACAAGGTGTATCTGTAGGTGGTGGTGATGGTTTTGATTGTGATATAACAAATGTGACTGTTCCAGGTGCAACTGTAGCGTTTAGTACAGTATACTTCGGAGCCATTAGCCGTTTCAACCAAACAGGTGCAGGTGGTGAGTTTTATGATGATGAAGTGCTAGCAGCTATTGGCGACGACGGAGAAGCGGGTTCTTTCTATACAGCGTGTCGTTTGTATGAAAACACAGCCGATGAAAATTCGCAGCAGTATGTCATCTTAACCAACAATAGAGATCAAGATATTTATTCGTACATCAACGGCAATGACACGGTTTGGGTAGATACAACATTATTCACTCAAAACATGACTTTACCATTCAACTACAGATTTCCGTTGAATGATACGTTGAATTTCTGGCCGGTGTTGAATAGACCTGCTATATATTCTACAACGCCAATTACAGAAGATCCAAACTATCCGTGGTTAGATCCACAAGCCCTAACCGGTATTATAGATTCGACCATTTGCGATACAACCATTGTGGGATACGAAGAACAAATTGATCAAATCACACAGCAAACCATTTGGGTGTATTGGTCAGATACAGTAATTAATCCAATCAATGGATCGCAAATCATTGTGAATGACAGCACAGAGGTTGTTGTTGCCGTAGACACAACGTTTATTACTGTTCCAATTTTAGACATTCAATGTACTTCAACTACGTGGTACTACTATGCCGCTGATCAGTTAGAAAATGTAAGCGAACAATGGCAAGTACAAGATCAGTTTACTTCATTATTTGTAACTGGCTTCTTCGGGACTGAAGGAATGTGGGTGACCAGACAAGCTTTGAATTTCAACACAACACCAGATTGGTGGAAAATTGGTAATGCTCCTGGATCTGGTGTGCGCACGTTTGAATGGTCCGAAGATGGAAATACGCTCTACTATAGCAGTTGGAGCGGCTCACTGTATCGTGTTACAGGATTCCAGAATTTATGGAGTGCTGCCGATGTGTCTAACCTAACTACAACAACTTTAATAACCAATGCGGGTGGAACTGTAACAAGTATTGCCTCTGATCCGAATGACCCGAACCACTTGGTATTCACAGTTGGCGGGTACGGCGCTGTATCGGGTGGAAAAGTGCGTGAGTCATTCAATGCGCTTGCAGCAACACCAACCTTTACAAATATTTGGGTAGCAACTGCACCATTGAACAAAATGCCAATTTATGCAAGTGTCATTGACGTCAATGACGCAACTGGAAACACCATTGTAGTTGGAACAGAGTACGGTGTATGGGCTACCAACGACGGTGGAACTACTTGGACTCACAGCACAGGCGTTGCTTCGTCAATTCCAGCTGATCCAATGGCGGGTGCAAGCGTTGGTTCTTTGGGTTATGTTCCTGTGTTTGACTTACGTCAGCAACAAACAGGTATCAAACCATACATGAATCCTCAGAACTTTGGAACCATCTACGCAGGTACGCACGGAAGAGGTATCTTCAGAAGTGATGATTTCTACTCAGTTGGGGTGAATGAGAACACAAGCAACTTAGGTTCTGGATTAGACATGAACTTAAATGTTTATCCAAACCCAACCATGTCAAATGCAAATTTGAATCTGGAATTAAGTGGCAATGTGAATCAAGCGTATGCTCAGATCTACGCATTGAACGGTCAAATGGTGAACCAAATCCAATTTGGTCAGTTGACTGCTGGTTCACACCAAATCTCATTGCAAACAGAGAACTTGCCAGCTGGTCAGTACATTGTAAAAGTATTTGCCGGAAGCGCAAGCGGTACAGCTAAATTGATTCGTCAGTAAGACAAAAAAGATAAAAAAGGCCTTTCATTTTGAAAGGCCTTTTTTGTTTGAATCCCTTACCTTCGTTGTGTTGGAAATGAAACTATGAGAAAGCCGAGAATTGCAATAAACGGATTTGGTCGAATTGGTCGCACGGTGTTCAAAGAACTTGTTCGAAGAGATTGTGCTGAAGTTGTTGTGATTCGCGATATTGCTGATGCGCAAACACTTTGGCATCTTCTTAAATATGACTCTACCCAAGGTATGTGGTTTAAGGGTGTGTTTGAAAACAATTCAATTCAAACGCCAAATGGTCATGCAGCGCTCATTCAATCAGAAGAAATTCCACAATGGTCACAGTGGGGAGTTGATGTGGTGCTGGAGTGCACAGGAACCATGAAGACGAAAAATGAATTGCTTGTTCACATTCAAAATGGTGCGCAAAAGGTCATATTATCCTCGCCTTCACAAGATGATTTGTTGCATTGGATTGTTGGTGTGAATGACCCTAACGTCATTAAGGAAGATTCTATTTTTTCATGCGCTTCCTGCACCACCAACAATGTAGCTCCTATTATTCATACCATAGATCAAGCTTTGGGTGTGGAAAGCTGTTACATTTCTACCGTACATTCTTACACCAGTGATCAGCGGCTACATGATGCTCCGCACAAGGATCTTCGGAGGGCACGTTCAGCACCCAACTCAATTGTACCAACTACAACCGGAGCAGCTAAAGCTTTGACAAAAGTTTTTCCTCAATTATCAAATCAAATTGGTGGCTGTGGTATGCGTGTGCCTGTAGCGAATGGCTCGTTGTCTGACATAACGTTTATTGTTCAAAAAAGCACGTCGGTCTCTGAAGTTATAGCCTTGTTTGAGCAATTTGAAAAAAAGCATCCAACCATTCTTTCGCTGTGTTATGACCCCTTGGTTTCTAAAGATATTTTGGGCGATACGCACAGTTGTGTTTTGGATGTTGAATTGACAAGTGTGATTGGTAAAATGGTTAAAGTAGTCGGATGGTATGACAATGAGATGGGTTATTCCAACAGGTTAATTGATGCTATTTCTTATCTTTATTCGTAATGCTGCCTCTCTACCAGTCCATTTTGTTTGCCTTTCTGGCCATAGTGAAATTTTTATTCACTCCCTTCACCATGATGGCATTTTTAGGAAAAGATGCAGGTAGAGTTGAATTTGCATCTATTGTGTCTACAACGGGTATTGGAGCAACTGTGGGTGTGTTGTTTTTTTATTATTTAGGGAAGCGATTTTTTGCGTGGTGGAGCGGAAGTCGCAAGAAGCCAAACCAACGAACCTTCACCAAACAACGAAGAAGAATGATACGCATTAAAATGCGTTTTGGTCTTTTCGGAATTGTACTGGTTTCAGGTTTAATTTCTGTCCCTGTATCGGCAATACTGGCAGCCCGGTTTTATAAACATCAATGGCATACACCCTTCTGGTTGATTCTTGGTTTTTGGTTCTGGGCCTTATTCCTCACATCCCTTGCTTGGGTAATTAATTTGTTTTAAATGAAAAAGTACAGTGTGATTTTATGGGACCTCGATGGAACACTTTGGGATCTGCATGGAAATACTCAAATTGCGCTGAAGCAATTGTTCGAAAAATACAAGTCTTCAAATTTTGAAGCGTCAACTTGGGAAGAGTTCACTTCAAATTATGAAATTTTCAATGAACGCGTTTGGGCGCTTTACAGAGAGGGGAAAATTGCCAAAGAAGAACTTCGAACCAAACGTTTCTCTGATCTGTTTGACTCGGTTCATGCACATTACACACCTGAATTTGTGAGCCAATTTGCAGATGAATTCTTGTTCATTTGTCCACGCTTAAGCGCAATGCTTCCCGGCGCCATAGACGTTCTTCAGGCAGCTCAAAAAGATTACATTAACGTTATGGTGACCAATGGTTTCATAGAGGTGCAAGGCATTAAGATGGAGTCTGCAAACATCAGATCTTTTTTCCAACATGTGGTGTATAGTGAAGAAGCTGGAGTTCGAAAACCACATCGGGCTATTTTTGATTTGGCCTTGCAAAAGGCAAATGCAACGCCAGACGAAGCAGTTATGATTGGCGACGATTGGGAAGCAGATATTTTGGGTGCACGCAATGCAGGAATTGATCAAGTATTCTTTGAAGCTACAGAAAAACGGCTCGATGAATTAACGGGAAGAAAGGGTGGGCGCCACAATTATAGCCCTACCTTTACCATTGCATCTTTAATTGAATTAAATCAAATCTTATTTGAACATGGAACAGAAAGAGAATCAAATTAACATTGAGTTAAATGAACAAGTAGCGGAAGGGACCTATTCAAACTTGGCCGTAATTACGCACAGCAATTCCGAATTTGTATTGGACTTTATTCGAGTAATGCCTAATGTCCCCAAGGCCCGTGTTCAATCGCGCATTATAATGACTCCGCAGCACGCCAAAAGACTCATGCATGCCTTACAAGATAATATCTCGAAATTTGAATCGCAGCACGGAAAGATTCAGGAAGGTGCCGCAGACACCGCTTATCCTATGACTTTTGGTGGTCCACAGGGACAGGCGTAATTAAAGCTGTCTGATAGCCCCTTGAAGTCCGTGACCAAGGAATGGTGAATTTTTGGACTTCGAGTACCATTGTTCATTTTGAACTTCCGTGATTCCATTCGGATTGAAAACAAAACATGCATTTTCTGGTGTCGTGTTCTGAAGTTGCATGCATTTCGATGGACCCGATGTAAACAGTTCAAGAATTTTCTCAGTAGCAATCTCTTCCTTTAGAGAGTTGAATGCGATGAGCAACGCGTGCTGAATGGTGTTCATACCGAATTCAGCATATTCGAATTCAAGTTCTTTGTGCTCTATTTCAAGGGGTGTGTGTTGACTTTCAATGGCATCAATGGTTCCATCTTGAATGCCTTTGACTAGTGCTTTTTTATGCTTCAAATCGCGGAAAGGTGGCCATACTTTCTTGTTGCTATCGAAATCAATCATGTCCTTATCTAGAAAAGACAGCTGGTGAGCTGCTATGGAGCAAGTAACGTCTTGTCCATTTTTCTTCGCTTTGCGAATCAAATCAACACTTTCAGCACATGAGATGCTAAAGAAGTGAATAGGTGCCTGGGTATAAAATGCTAGGGACAAATCGCGGAATACACGAATGCTTTCATTGTGGTGTGAAGTTCCTTTGATTCCCATTTTTGTTGAAGTAATTCCTTCGTGTATGAGTGCTTTCGGATGAACACCGGGGTCATGCGGGAAAGAATAAATTTTACCTTGAACTTGTTTGCTGTATTCTAAAGCGCGCATCATGAGTTCAGTTGAGCTGTTGCTCATGTAGTCGCTGAAACCAACGGCACCCGCGTTTTTCAATTCATAAAATTCAGTAAGCTGTTTGCCTTCACCGCCCTTTGAAAGTTGAGCAAATGGAAGAAATTCGAATTCAGGTGTATTGTATTCTTGAATTTGTTGAATCACCGCTTTGGTGTCTGCATGAGGTGTTGAACTTGGAATGACAGCCACTCGCGAGTACCCTCCGGCAATGGCTGCTTTCATGGCCGTTAATAGCGACTCTCTGTGCTCATATCCTGGTTCTCCAACTGAGGCATTGAGGTCAGTAAGTCCTGCGCATAAAAATTGTCCTTTTGCTTTTAATAGGTGATCACAATCATTGGCTTCAATTTCTTTACCCAAAGCAATGAGATGACCATTTTCAACAATGGCGTTTGTTGTTTTTAAATGCTGTGCATGACCAGGTGCAAATAAAGTGACGTTCTGTAAGTAGGTTCTCATAATTTAGTTCTCCAAAGTTGAATGATCAAAATTTCCAATGCCAAAAAACTTAATGCTGCAAGAATGAGATGCCACCAATAGGTTATTCCTCCCGCTATTTTGGTGGCAATGTGCCCAAGCATTTCTGGTGTAGTGTCTTCAATATGGAATGACGCATTACTTGTTATTGCAAGGATTTCTTCCTTGTTGTAGTAGTTCAACGAGCTTTCACTTCTTGGGTAGTTCAAGGCAATTCCACCAGCAACAGTTTGGTCATTTTTGATTTGATATGTTCCAGAATTGGATATTTCATTCGGAATAAATATCTCCACATTGTTTCCATTGTTTCGAGACTGAGCCATGTATTCTTGGCCAGTAGAAATATTTTTTAATGTGTATAGACCGCTTGCTGAAGGCATAGCAAGAGACAAAGAGGCATAGCTATTTTCTGATAGATTAGCATATGTAGGAGTTAGTTTCCCACTTAATTCGGCTGCACGCACAATGGAAATTGGGAAAAGCGCATGCTGTGTAAAATTACTTTCACTCTCAACGGTTGAAACACTCGAGACATATATTTTTCCAGCACCTTTCTTTGTGTAGCAGAGCAAGGGTGAATTGTCTTGTAGTGTTATTAATGAAACGCTGTTCAGGTTGTTATTGGCAAGTGGGAAGTGAGAACTTATTCTTGGAAGCGTTGTGTTCTCTTGCAATTTTTCAAAGGCAGGAGCGTAAAATGGGTCTTTTAATTCAAAAGATTGAACTTGTATGGGTTGTGCGTTTTTGCTCAGCATTTGAACACTTCCTAATCTACCCAGTAAATTATTGTAGGAATCTAAATTACAGGCAGAATGGGGAAGCAAAAAGACGGAACCTCCATTTTGCACGAAACTTTCTAACCATCCAATTTGTTCTGTATTGAAATTTTGTACACCCTGACAAATAATCAATTGAATGTTATTGGATAGTTCAGATTGAAACGATTCAATGGTTCTTGATTCAAACGAAAAATTCGGATCATTATCAAACAGTGAATTGAGTCTCTTGGTTTCTGTTCCAACAAATTCAAGAACATTAATTTTTTCTAAAATTTCATAGGTGAAGAAAAGCGAATTATCGAATGGAATAAACTCGTCAGCCACTGAAACTTGTCCGTTGTGAATTCCTCCAGAAGTAGTTGCGAAATTGAGGGTGATCAACTGTTGCGATTCGGCGGGAAGGTCAATAGAAGCTACTGCTTTCTGACTCCCATCTATGTCTAATTGAACATTCGCTTGATGACTTGTTTTTCCATGATTGGTTAGTGCAACAACCAAGGTGTCTGCTTGATTCAATACACGTTGATTCGATTTGAAATAGAGCGTGTCAATGGAGATGTTTGAGTTTTGGTCGGGATAAGTAGGGATTCCATGATAATGGTGGGAAGTATCTGCAGGTGCGAGTTGGAGAGAGTGTTGATTTTTTTGAAAATCACTGAACCAATAATGCAAATGAATGTCTGCGGATGTTTTTGAGAAATATGCATTTTGTCGCTCATTCAGCTCACTGAAATTTTGTGGTTGATTGGAGTAGGTGATGCTCTGAATAGCACTCAAGGCTTCGTCTTTTGAAAGTGATTGTAGATCCTTTCCTGTAATGTCATTGGTTAATACTTGAAAGCGGTCAAAGTTTGAAAATGATTGAACCACCTGACTTGCTTTTTCTTTATGCCATTCTAAAAGCGCATTGCCCTGCCAGACATTTTGAGAGCTAAAGCTGTTGTCAATGTATATACTCACGCTGCGTTGACCTTTCATACCTGCACTTTCCGATGTAGGAAGAAAAGGTTGTGCAAAGGCAAAAACAAGCACCGCAATGAGCAAAAGTCGAATGAAAAGCAGAATGAGATTTCGAATTTTCGAAGCTTTGTTGGTCTCAGTCTTAACTTGTTCTAAAAAGGCAACATTAGAAAATGCAACTCTCTTGTACCTGCGAAAATTAAAAAGATGAATGATGATTGGAATAACAAGAGCGAAAAGCCCCCAAAGTATTTCCGGATGTTGAAACTGCATTTCAGAGCTCAAAGATAAGTAATTGTTGACTTGTGTTGGTATAAATCTCTCTCATTCAACCTATTTTTGTTAAATGAAGAAGCACCCCGAATCATGGATGATGAGCCATGGGTATAATCCGAAATGGAGCGAAGGCTCAGTGAAAACTCCAATTTTCCAAACATCAACTTTTGCTTTCAATAATTCTACTGAAGGAAAACGTTTTTTTGCATTGGCCTATGGAAAAGATCAAGCCGCTGAAGGTGAACAATTGGGATTAATATACAGTCGTTTGAATAATCCGAATATGCAAATTCTTGAGGAACGACTCTCACTCTGGGAAGGTGCAGATGAGGCTGCTGCATTTGAATCGGGAATGTCTGCTATAGCCACAACCATGTTGGCTTATTTGAAACCGGGCGACGTGGTCTTATTTAGTCATCCGACATACGGTGGTACGCATCATTTTGTACATCAAGTTTTAGTTGAATTCGGAATTGAAAGAATTGATTTCGATCCGCATGACACGTATAATACAATCCATGAAAAAATAGAAGCTGCTCAGGCTTGGTCTAGGGTGAAAATGGTTTATGTGGAAACTCCTGCAAATCCAACCAATGATTTGTTCGATTTGGAAATGTTGAATACCATTCGAAATGAAATTCAATTGAAAGGGGGGCATGAAGTTATTTTCGCTGTGGATAATACCTATATGGGTCCTTTGTGGCAAAAACCTATGGATTTTGGCGCCGATGTAGTTTGTTACAGTGCAACAAAATATTTGAGTGGCCACAGTGATTTAATTGCTGGTGTAGTGGTAGGGAAGAGAGAGCACGTGGTAAAAGTGAAAACATTGCGAACATTCTTGGGAAATATGATTGCTCCATATACGGCTTGGTTGTTGACACGAAGTATAGAGACCCTGAAGATTCGAATGGATCAACAAGCCAAAAATGCGTTGGATGTAGTTGCTTTTTTAGAAGCACACCCTAAGGTGTCGAAAATTTATTTTCCAGGATCTGCCAGCCAAGGAGAGAAACAGGTGGCGTTGTTTCAGAAGCAATGTTCAAGTGCGGGTGCTATGATCAGTTTTGATGTTGTAGGCGGAGAGGAAGGAGCATTCCGGGTTTTGGATCATTGCGAACTGATTAAACTAGCGGTGAGTCTGGGTAGCAATGAGAGTTTAGCGCAGCATCCCTTTTCAATGACGCACGCTGATGTGGCAGACGAAGAGAAAATTCGCTTAGGTATCACCGAAGGTATGATTCGTCTCAGTGTTGGAATTGAAAACTCGGAAGATATCATTGCCGATTTAAAACAAGCTCTGGAGGTATAAATCATGAGCTCGAAGTTTCTTTTTTCATTGTTCTTGTGCATCATTGGTATTCTCAATTTACCTCATAGCGCAGTTTCTCAATGCTCCGATTTTTACATGTTTGAGAAGAAAGATTTTGAGGTAGAAGTGACCGGCGTGAAATGGGTGGAAAAGAAAAATGAAGAGTCCGTTGAACAGGCTAAACAACTTCTCAAAACGCAATTAAGAAAGGAAATGGCTGAGAAAATTGTTGTTTCCGTTAAAACGTCAATGAAAAATGAAACCGAGGAGTTCGGGCGCCAATTCAATTCTTATTTCAATGAACACGTTGATATTTCGTCCAACGCCAATATTAGTTTCGGCTCTTTTAATTTTTGCTTTGATAAGGACAATAAAAAACTTTTTGGTAGATTAACTATTGATAAGGAGGCTCTGGCTTTATCTAATTATGCCGATTGCACAAGCAATTTGAAACTCTTGAATAACGAGATTCGTGCTGTAATTCGTTCATCGAATAGAGTGGATGCTCAGAAATATGGTCAGCGTTTGAACGAACTGAATGCACAGATGCGAACTTCTATTTATTTGAAATCAGATTTAGACGACTCGGAATATGACGATTTGAATAAAGATTGCAATTCCATGATTGCACAATTGAAATCGTCACAAACACAGTTGAAATACGAGTCAGAAATGGCCGCAATACGCGATTTGCTGAGGGCAGAGAATTACAAAGAGGCAATAGTAAACTTAAGAAAACTGCAAAGCGAATACAGAGACAATGAAAAAATAGCAAGTGAATTGGAACTAGCTATGACCGATTATAAACTCAAAGTTAAACGTGAGGTTGTTGTTTTAGAGTCCAATTCGAAATACGAAGAAGCACTAACTCAATTGGATGCATATTGCTCTTTAATCACCTGCGAATCTGATTTCAAATCGTTGAAGGAAGAATTGAAAAAAGAATATTTCAATAAATTGGCTCTTTCCTTTGAAGATGCTTTGAATAAGGAGGTTGAGGCTGATATCGTTTCTTACAAGAAAAAATTAGATCAGGTTCAAGACGTTAATTTTAAAAAATACAGTGAGCTGAATGAGTTGTATTTGGTTTATGGGCGAAGCAAGGGACTGCATGAAGCAGAGAAGTTATTTCATCAGCGCAATTATGATGAGTCGCAGAAAATTCTCTTGTCATTGGAAAAGAAATACGGAAAAGATGTATCTGAATTGAACCAATTAAAAAAGAGGGTGGAGCATAAAATCTTTCGTCAGGAAGTCTCGAAGGAGAAAAAAAACCGGGCGCATACGTTAGCCTTTCAACTGGGAACGCAACTCTTTTCAAATTCGAATGTTGTTGATTCTGTTGGTAAATACTCCCTGAAGTCAGGTACATTCACGTATTCGGCTGGATTGTATCTCAAATATAATTTCGAAAAATACAATCGAAGAGGAAAAGGATATCCTGTAAGTTCAGATTTAATCGGAATTCGGTTCAATTACATAGATTTTCCGAGCACTCGGTTATTTCCAACGGTAATGGACACGCTTTGGAGTAAGCCGGTAGAAAAATTCCAGGTGCAACTCGGTGTTGACGGTGTGGCCATTCGGGTTTTTCATTACGGATTTGGTGCTGTTTATCAGCCGGAAATGAATGCAATCAATTGGTCAATACCAACTGCTTATTATGGCACATTGGGTATTCGTATTCCATTTGGTAAATTATCATGGATGACCGATGCGTATTTACAAACTCAATTTAAAGGTGAAGCTCAATTTTGGTTTAGCTCGGGTTTGTATTGGCGTATGGATTTTAACAGAAAGTTCGGTCGGAGGGATAAGTTGGAAATTCGGGCGAAGATGAAATAAAAAAAAGGCGGTGTAAAGCGCCTTTTTAATCTTCTTACTCCTATTTATCGGGCCACTCCAACAGCGCGTTTTTCACGAATAACGGTAACACGAACTTGACCAGGGTAAGTCATTTCCGTTTCAATTCTACTTGCTAAACTAATGGCCATGGCATCTGCTTGTTCATCTGTAACTTTATCAGCTTCAACCATAACACGAAGCTCTCTTCCCGCTTGAATAGCAAATGACTTCGAAACTCCTGGGAACTCCATAGCTAGATTTTCTAAATCACGCAGACGTTGAATATACGCCTCTACAACTTCACGACGTGCGCCTGGACGTGCTCCGCTTATGGCGTCACATACTTGAATAATTGGAGACAATAACGTTGTCATTTCAATCTCATCGTGGTGTGCTCCAATGGCGTTGCAGACTTCGGGTTTCTCTCCGTATTTCTCGGCGAGTTTCATACCCAAAATTGCGTGCGGCAATTCGCTTTCATCGTCTGGTACTTTTCCTATGTCATGCAGTAAACCTGCGCGTTTAGCTGTTTTCGGATTTAAGCCCAATTCACTGGCCATGGTTGAACAAAGATTTGCAACTTCACGGCTGTGTTGAAGTAAATTTTGGCCATATGAAGAGCGGTATTTCATTCTTCCAACCATACGAACCAACTCGCTATGAAGGCCATGAACACCAAGTTCTATGCATGTTCTTTTTCCAACCTCAACAATTTCTTCTTCAATATTTTTCTTCACTTTGGCCACCACTTCTTCAATTCTGGCTGGGTGTATTCTTCCATCGGTAACCAATTGATGAAGAGAGAGACGGGCTATTTCGCGACGCACAGGATCAAAACAAGAGAGTACAATGGCCTCCGGTGTATCGTCAACAATAATTTCTACACCTGTTGCAGCTTCGAGCGCGCGAATATTTCTTCCTTCACGTCCAATGATTCGCCCTTTAATTTCATCATTTTCAATGTTAAAAACAGAAACGCTATTTTCAACGGCGTGCTCAACAGCGGTGCGCTGAATGGTTTGAATGACAATTTTCTTTGCTTCCTGATTCGCTTTTAGTTTGGCTTCATCAACAATCGATTGAATTTGAGAAGCACTAGCGTTACGCGCCTCTTCCTTGAGCATCTCCATCAATTGAACTTTGGCCTGATCTGCGCTTAATTTGGAAAGTTCTTCTAATTGTGCAATAACCCTAGCGTTGGTTTTATCTAAATCTGCTTGTTTTTTTTGATTTTGCTCAGTTAAACGAGCTAGATTTTCTTTCTGAGATTCAATTTCTTTGTCTTTGCGTTTTAGCTGTTCCTGTTGCTGTGAAAGTTCTCTTTCTTTGCTTTTTGCTCTGTCTTCAGCTTGTTTAACCTTGTTGTTTTTATCTGAGACTTCACGCTCATGTTGTGCCTTTAATTCTAAGAATTTCTCTTTTGCTTGAAGAATTTTTTTCTCCTTGATTGTTTCACCTTCTTTCTCGGCCTCTGAAATAATTCCATCTTTTTTAGACCGAAGCGCATTGTTCAAGATGAAGTAGGTAAGCATAGCACCTGCTACAACTCCGGCTAGGGCGCAAACAATAATGATAATACTGTTGTCCATTCTGTATTTGTATTAAATAAACCATCGGACATTTACGGGTCCGTTTCCGCAGCAGAATGGAAATAGAGATTTACTTCAAATAGCTTTCAACCAATGCTTCAAGTTGAGTAATGGTGGAAGTATGATCTTCTTGTTGTGCGGGCAGTTCAACTACCTTTTCTACAATAACTTCAACCTGTTTCTCAATAACTTGGGGTGGTGTATTGGCTAAACGCATAATAACTTGAAGAGCGGCCATGGATACAAGATCACCGCGATCTTTTACTTGAAGTTTGTTCGCAAAAAGTTCTATGGAGTCAGCAAGCAACTTTTCAGTCTTACGCAACGTTTCCACTTCCGATTCCTTGACGGTAAGTGGAAAATTTTTCCCTGCAATTGTTACTTGAATGTTTACTTGACTCATTGAACTACCTGTTTAAAAGTAAAAGACAATCATCTATTTCTTTTACCAATTCATTGATTCTCTGCTTGGTGGAAATGGCCATGTTTTGTTGACCGTTTTCCCTCAATAATTGGGTGGCTTTGAGTTCATTTAGTTCTTCCGAAAGAGCACTCACTTGGTTGTTCAATTCGTTATTCAATTGATAAACAGTGGATAATTCAATTTTTAACTTGGTTAACTCACCTTCTAAATTTCTTTTTACCTCACCTAAACGAATGATTTTCGTTTCAAGTTCAGAAATAGGAAGGGTACTGTTGTTGGTCATACTAAATAATACTTAAGCAGAACAAAAGTAATGAAAAATGGCCTATGAAATAGCAATAATTTAACCGTAGTGTTGTTGAAAGTTTTTAGCCGTTTGGGTTATTCGAGATCAATAAAAAATGAAATTCGAACATGCGACAATTGCTTTTTTTACTCTTTCTCTTGGCGAGTCATTTGATTTGGTCACAGAAACAAAACTTGGTTTGTTACCCACCATTAGAAATACCCTTGCAGTTGGCAGGTAGTTTCTCTGAGCTTCGCGCAAATCATTTTCATTCAGGAATTGATATTCGAACCAATGGTGAAGAAAACCTTCCTGTATATGCGGCCGATGACGGTTACGTGGAAAGAATAAAAATTTCGGGATCCGGTTATGGTAAGGCCATATACATTGCCCACAATTCGGGTTATACCACCGTTTATGCTCACTTGAACAAGTTTATTCCTCAAATACAAACGCAATTGCTTGATGAGCACACGAAACGGAAATCATTTGAATTGGATTGGTATCCGGAGAAAGGAACTATACAAGTGAAGCGCGGCCAACTCATTGCCTACTCTGGAAATACAGGTGGAAGCAGTGGTCCTCATTTGCATTTTGAAGTGCGAAATTCAGCGACTGAGGTGGCTTTGAACCCTCTAAACTTCGGATTGATTATTTCAGATTCAATTGCTCCTTTCTTTACAGCGATTTGTTTCATGGAATTGGAACGCGGCGCGCCCAGTAGTATGTCTGGAAATTTTTTGCCTAAAGTGACACCTGTGAGTGCAGGCAAAATTGCCGATACACTTCAAGTTTTTAGTGAGAAATTCAGAGTGGCTACTGCAGTTGAAGATCCCTTCGGTAATGGAAGTAGGTCATGTGGTCTAGATGAATTAACCATGTATTTTGATGGTAAGGAGCAGTATCACATGAGAATGTCTGAGGTGAATTTTTCAACTTCCAAAGCAATCAATGGATTTCAACCTTTTGGAATAAATAAGAACAACAAGGGACAGTGGTACGGTTGCTACCGATCCGAGAATATGCCACTTCAGACTGTAGATAAAAGGGGGTCTGGAGTAATAGAGATTCAAGATACACTTGTTCATGAAGTGAAATTTGTTGCTAGAGATTGGCAGGGCAATCGAACTGAATTGATAGTACACGTTAGAAAAAATGTGCAATTAAAGGGGTCAGTCGGGGATTGGTCTA